>NZ_CAKKTL010000165.1:0-11561 GCF_920664355.1 Protofrankia sp. CiP1_Cm_nod2 | reverse complement strand
CCGCCCGGCTGGGCCCGCGCCGCCGGGCCGGCCGCCTGGCCCGGCGGCGTGCCCGCGGCCATCGCCAGCACTGCGGGCGAGTGCGCCCGCACCACCATGAGGCCGGCCAGCGAGACGGTCACGGCCTGGCAGACGAGCGCCATCGTCGCGGTGGCGACCAGATCCCCACCAGCCATGATCAGTCCACCGCCGGTCAGCACGGTCCCGGCCGCGAGCACACCCACCACGCCGCGGCGGCCCGCGCCCAGCAGGTAGTTGGTGAACAGCAGTGTCACGGCCAGGCAGGTCATGGCGAGCGCCAGCACCCACAGCGCGGGCGCGCCCGCGGTCAGCTCAGGGCCGAAGACCTCCGACAGCAGGAGCCGGGCGGCCACCGCGCCGACCGCCACCAGCAGCAGCCCGGGAGCGATCACCCAGCCGACCGCCGCGAGCAGCGCCGCCGTGGCGGGACGGCCCTGCTGCCGGCGGCGGGCCGCCTCCGGCAGCAGGAAGTTCGCCACGGCCAGCCCGATGAACACCGGTACCTTGCAGGCCGTGGCGATGGCGGCGTACGGCCCGACCGAGCCGGGATTGAGCCAGCCGACGATGACCACGTCCATGTTCTGCAGCATGGCCAGCGGCACGAGCGCGGCGAGCGCGGTTGTCGTGTCGCGCCGCAGGGCGTGCCTGGTGCGCACCGTGGAGACGGGCGGCAGGAGGATCGGCCCGGTGGAGCCGATCCGCTCGTCACAGGTGGCCGCACACCGGATATCCGCTACTTTGCGTGATGTCCGCGCGCTACGCCGCCGAGCGTGCTCGGTCGCGAGCGCGATACCGACGATCAGGCCGAGGCCCGCGCCGTTGACGCCCAGCCCGGCGAACATCAGACCGATGGTGACGGCGATCCGGGCCGCGCCCTCCAGGACGAAGTTGCGGGCCAGGTCCTGATAGGAGCGGCGGGCCTGCAACAGGCCGCGCTCGACCGACAGCGACACCCACACCCCCGCGGCCACGACCGCCTCCGCGATCGCCAGCGGATGCGGATAGGACAGCACCGTCGCCGCGGGCCTGGCGGCCAGCAGGCCGAGGACACCGGCGACGGCCACCCCGACCGCGCAGACGCCACGCAGCCGGCGGATCCAGAACCCCCGCTGGTGCCGGGTGTGGCCGGGCGCGGAGGTGTCCCGCTGCACCACCGCGATCTGCAGGGCGGAGCCGCCCATCGACAGGATCAGGAAGATTCCGGTCTGGACGACCAGCGCGCCGTAGTTGGCGGCGTCGAGCGCCCGGGCGAACACCAGGTTGGCCAGCAGGTTGCCGCCGTTGACAGCGAACCCGGCGGCCGCGAGCACCCCGGGCCCCTGGAGGGCACGCGCGAGCGCCGCACGTCCGACGTTCGTCACCCGTCTCCTTCCGCCCGGCCCCGCTTGCGCGGATCCATTTTGCCGCCCTTTGCCGGGCATCGCTGATCCACGGTAAGCCACCGCCCGCGTCCCAGCGACGTCCGGTCCCTGCGATCTGGCACCATCGTCGCGGGCTGGGGCGGGGGCTGCGCCACCGGCGTCAGCAGGTTGACGACAGCCCGTCCGTGAAAGGAGTCGCCGGTGCCCGTGACCGCAGCGCCCACAGGCAGTCTGAGCAGGTGGATCGACGCGCTCGCCGGCCGTCGTGTGGTGTTCCTCAACTGGCGTGATCTCGACCACCCGCAGGCCGGTGGTGCTGAACTCTACTGCCAGTCGGTGGCCGAGCGCTTCGCCGCGGCCGGCGCCCGGGTGAGCCTGCTCACCGCCCGGCCGGCCGGGCAGGCCCGGTCGGCCACCGTCCGCGGCGTCGAGATCCACCGCCGCGGCGGCACGTTCGGGGTGTACCCGGCCGTCCTCGCCCGGCTGCTGCGTGACCGCCGCGGGGTCGACGCGGTGGTGGACTGCCAGAACGGCATCCCGTTCTTCAGCCCGCTGGCGCTGCCCGCGGGCACCGCGGTGGTCCAGGTCCTGCACCACGTCCACCAGCGGCAGTTCCCGCTCTACTTCCCGGCGCCGGTGGCTAGGGCCGGGCAGCTGCTGGAGACGCCGGGAAGCCGCTGGGTGTACGGGCGGCGCCCGGTGGCGGTGGTGTCACCGTCCACCCGGGACGAGGCCCGGGACGTGCTGAGGCTGGCCGGGCCCCGCTTCATCGTGCCCGGTGGCGCCGACAGCCCGGTGGGCGGCGCGGCCCACCCCACGTCGCCCCGCCCCGCCCCGGCCCGGCCGGCCGGCCGGCCGGCCATCGTCTGTGTCGGGCGGCTGGTCCCGCACAAGCGGCTGCACCTGCTCATCGACGCGCTGCCCGCGCTGCGCGCGTCCCATCCCGGCCTGGTCGTGGAGATGGTCGGGGACGGGCCCGACCGGGACCGGCTGCTGCGGCACGCCCGCGGGCTGGGCGTCGGCGAGGAGGTCCTGCGCTGGCACGGGTATGTCGACGCGGCCGAGCGGGACCGGCTGCTGGCGACGGCCTGGCTGACGGTCAACCCCTCCCACGGGGAGGGCTGGGGCCTGTCGGTGCTGGAGGCCAACGCCCATGGCGTGCCGGCGGTCGCCTTCCGCGTCCCCGGGCTGCGTGACGCCGTCCGTGACGGGCACACCGGCTGGCTGGTGGACGAGCCCGGCCCGCTCACGGCGACGATCGACACGGCCCTGGCCAGGCTGGCGGACCCGGCCGCGGCGGCGCGCTGGCGCTCCCGGGCCCGGGCGTGGGCCGCGGGTTTCACCTGGGACGCCACCGCCGAACTGCTCGCCCGGGTACTGACCGCCGAGATGGACCGGCTGGCGGCCCGAAGCCGCGGAACGCACCCGGGCCGGGGCCCGCTCGGCGGCCGGCTACCGGCCGGGAACCGACCGGGTGGGCGGCTCCTCCCGGGCCGGCGGCCGTCCGAGGAGAACTCGCCGGGAGGCAGCACGCCGGAGGGCAGCCCGTCCGAGAGCAGCCCGTCCGAGGGCGATTTGCCGGGCGGGCGTCCCTCAGGCGGGCGACGGCGCGGGCCACGCCGCGCGGACGACCCCGTGACCCGCGCGGAGTTCCCGCTGGCCCCCACCCAGCCGCTGCCGGCCCTGCGCCGCACCGACCTGGTGTACCGCCTGACCGGAGAAGCCGGATCCGACCGGCTGGCCGGGGCGGCCGGGCCCGGCCGGGCGGTCGCGGTCCTCTACGGGGCCTCCCCCGCCGACGCCCGCGCCGCGCTCACCCGGGCCGGCGTGACCGGCCCGATCGAGACGCGGGCCGCCACCGGCGAGGACCTGCTGATCGCCGCCACCCGCTGCGCCCTGCCCGACCCGCTGCCCACCAGCGGAACCACCACGTCCATGATCACTACAGTGGGCTGACACGTCCCTGGCGGACGCTCCCTCGAGAGCCGTCGGTGAAAAACGTCGCGGTAACAACGGTTCCCACCTACGGACGCGGAACCCGTAGGTGGGAACCGCCGCGGTAACGACCGGAACCACCTGCCGTCTCCTCTTCCGGCCGGTGGCACCCGCTGCCGGGCAGCGCCGCGGACGGTGTCCGCGTCACCCGACGGCGGCGGGCTGGGCTGCTGCCTCTGACAGTGGGAGGCCGGTCAGTTCATCCAGGGCTGTCCGGTACACCTGCGCGAAGCGGCGCACGGCGGCCCGGTCGAACAGGTCGCGGTGGTAGCAGAAGGTCAGGCTGAGCTCACCGCGGTAGCCGGCGGCGGCTATCACCAGCCCCTGCGGCAGCCCGGCGAACGCCGCGAAGTGCAGCGACGTGACGTCCGGCCCGGGCGCGCCCGACGCCGGCAGGCCGGCCAGCCGGCCCAGGTTGGTCACGGTGATCGTCGGCATCAGCAACGGCCGGGCCAGCCCCACACCTACCCGTAACAGTGCGTGACGGGCAGGACCGGCCAGTCGGACGACACCACCGATCCTGCCGCCGGCGACCGGCGGGGGCCCGGCCGTCTTGCCCACCGCCGTCTGCCGGCGCACCGCGGCGAGCAGGGTGGCGGGATCCCGGCGGTCCCGCGGGGTCGTCACGATCAGGACCTCGCCGGTGTGGTTCCCGATGGCGGCCGTATCGCCCGAGGCCGGGGTGCGCCGGCTGACCGGCATGCGTACCCGGACCGTCGTGGTGTGCTGCCCGGCCGTGGCGTTCCACCGCTGGACAGCCACTTTCGCGGCGGTCAGCAGAAGATCGTTGACCGTGGCCGGCGTATCCGCCACCAGCGTCCGGACGGACCTCGGGATCGGGACGCGCTGGCAGTACACCCCATAGGCGGAACTGTGACGATCATCCGCTGCCTGGCCGGGACGCGCCTTCTCGTAACGCGCGCGGCCGTCCGTCCGGCCCCCCGGCGACGGGGCGACCCGGCTGGGCAACCGCGGCAGTCGCGGCAACCGCGGCCCGGAGACGAGCCGGCTCACCGCACGGGCCGGTGCCGGCCGGAGGATCACCGGGAACGGTGCCGGCGCCGCCTGGCCGGGCACCGGCCCACGCGCACCGGTGGATGTGGCCGGCCGCACCGGTCTGACCGGCTCAGGCGGCTCTTCGGGCGGCCGTGCCGACGCCGGCCCGGTCAGCCGCACCGGCCCGGGAGCCGCGCCGTCCTCCACGCGCGCAGCGGTGGCGGGGCAACGCTGAAGGATCGCGCGCAGCAGCGTCGCCACGCTCATCCCGTCCAGGGCGACATGATGCGCGGCAACGGCGACCGCGTCGCCGGTGGGCAGCCGCACGTGCAGGACCCGCAGCGGGCAGGACGCGGTCAGGTCGAACGGGCGCGAGCAGATCTCCGCAAACATCTCCCACACGTCGTCGTCGCCATCACCTTTTGCCACTGTCAGCACGTCGTCCGGGGTGTACGGGAACCACCACCGCCGGCCGGACAGCCCCGTGCGCATCCGCGCCCGGGCCATCGGATGGCGCATCAGGACGTCGATCACCGCGTCCCGCAGGATGAACGGATCGATGATCTCACGGGTGCGAGCGATCATCCCGACCGAGATCGGCGCGGTCCTGCGGTCAGAGGCGACGATCAGATCTTCCAGCACCGAGAAGGGGCGTTCCGGGATCAGATCCGGGATCAGATCATCCTGGATCGGGCCGGTCGATACCGGCGGCATGGACGATCCGGCGCGCGGCACGGGGGTCACGGGTGCGGATGGTCCCGGGAGCAGCGCGGACCGCCACATTTCGTGGGAGTCGATGTTCACGTCCTCCTTCTTCCTGCCCGTCCGTCCCGGTCAGGAGAACGGTTCAGCGGCGCACGTCCCCACGACGGATCCCCACGCAGCCCAGTTTCCGGCCCGCCGGGGCCGTTGATGTGATCCGGCCGGAAACAGTGGTGAAGACCTCGCTTGTCGCCGGATTCTCCCCGGTGACAGGCAAGCGGCCATCAGTGACCACAGCACCGAAACAGACAGCGGAATGAATACCAGAATGAACAGCCACGAGAGCAGGCATCCGCAGAGCAAAATTCGAACAATTTTTCAGCCCGTAAACACGGTGAGTCGCACGTAAAGTGCGTTATCGTTCACAGATAGTGCAAAAATGACCATCGAGGCAACAGAGTAACAATGAAAAACAATAAATCATCAAGCAGGGTGCCGAGCGCGACAGCACAGCCCGGACGGAGGGGCAGCGGCATCGCTCCTGTTCGCCGCGCACCGGCCCCGGTCCTGCTCGCCGCGCACCGGCCCGCAGCCCACCACGGCCGTCATCAGCCGGCCCTGCGAGGCCACGGCCGGAGCGCGGTCCTGCCGTATCGGCCGGGCTCGGTGGCGACGCCGGCGGCTCGTCCGGCACCCATCCGGTGCCACAGCCGGAACATGACATGCCGGCAACCCGGCGGGAGGGCTGGCGTGAGCCGGTCCGATCCCGTTTCAGCCAGGCCCAGGGCTTCAGCCGGGGCCCAGCCTTCAGCCGGGGTCCCGGGCTTCAGCCGGGGCCCAGGGGCCGCGACGGCGCCTTCAGACGACCTCGCGGGGGGCCGGCTGCCGCCCGCTCTCCCGGCCCGCCGGGAGCCGGCTGGCGTCCCGGCCCGCCGGGAGGATGGCCGGCGAGGCGGGCATCTCCGCCGGGGCGCCGCCGGCCACCAGGGCGCCGGTGCCCATACTGATCACCCGGGCGACCGGGGCCTGCGACGGCTGCGTGTCGTCCGCGGCCGCCGGGGCCGTGCTCACGCCGGGGCGCCGGACGACCGTCAGCGGCGTGGGCACCGGCTGGAGCACAACCGGCGGCTGCGCCTCGACGGGACGCAGGCCCAGCGGCACGGGCGTGGGCACGACCCGGCGCCGGTGGTAGCGCCTGGCCCGCAGCACGTCGACCAGCATCGCCGGGGTGTGCCGGCTCACCCGGAACGTCCCACCCGCCATCTCCGACCAGTGGACGGGCACCTCCGTGATCCGGTAGCCCATCGACCGCGCCAGCGAGAGGACCTCGACGTCGAACCCGAAGCCGGTCGAGCGGGACAGGCTGAACAACAGCTTCGCCTCCGCGTGACGGAACGCCTTGAAGCCGCACTGGGTGTCGGCGACGTCCAGCGCCGTGAACGTCCGGGTGATCTGGTTGAACGCCCAGCTGCCCATCCGCCGGCCGTTCGAGCGGACCGTGCTGCCACCGATGCGGCGTGACCCCAGCGCCACCTCGGCGTCCTGCAGGGCCGCGAGCAGCAGCGGGAGGTCGTTCACGTCCGAGGCCATGTCGGCGTCCATGAACACGATCGACGCGCCCCGGGCCATCGCGACCCCGGTCCGGACAGCGGCGCCCTTGCCGGAGTTCCAGGGGAGCTTCACGACGCTCGACCGCGGGAACCCGCTCAACAGCTGCTGGGCGACCTCGGCGGTGCGGTCCGTACTGCCGTCATCAACAACGATCACTTCCGCGCCGGCGAGCCTGCCCAGCACGGAGGTCAGGCGAGGCAGCGCCTCCGGGAGCCGGTGTGCCTCGTTGAAGGCGGGGATGACGACACTGACGGGAACGTGGTCCAAGAGTCACTCCCAAGCTGGGTCGGCAGCGACAGAGGCAATTGTGGCCGCCTGCCGATCTCGAGGTACTTCGGGCCGCCCGATGCCCGGCCGAAGCGTCGACGCGATATCGCCCGGCCGTCAGGATGTGAGACGCCGCGCCGGATGCATGCCCGACGGCTAACGACGCACCGACCGGCGGCCGACAGCATGCCAAAACCTCTGGACGACATGCCAGAACCTTTGGACGGCACACGACGGGGGCCGGGCACCGGACCCGCGGCCGGCTCGCCCCGACGGCCGTGGCCGCGGCTGCGGTCACGGTCACGGTCACGGTCCGTGTCCGCTCGGAGTGTGACCGCACACTGGGACACCTCCGAGAATCTGCGACACCGGATCCGAACACCGTCACCGCAACCTCACAATCGGTAGCATCGCCATCGGCTTCGCTGCCAGGACACCAGCCCCTGAGCACGACCGCCCGCCCACGCGGCGGCAGCGCCCCACGCGTACGCTCATGGCATCCTCCCGCAGGCGCGCTCCCTTCCCGCGCCCGCCATCCTGACATCACCCCGACGCACATCCGACAGTCCACGATTCGTCACACCACGACCGCTCCCCGCCCAGGCGGGGAAGGCACGGTACCGCCCGGAAAGCCGCGACCCGCGGGGTTGTCCCACCAACGCCCGCCGGCCGGGTGGGCGGGCGTTGGTGGGTGGGCCGCCAGCCGAGGACGGCTTCCGCCGTGGTGATCGTCCGTTCGCCCGCTTTCGCGATCCGGCCCATCATTATGAGCTTCCGGCTGGCTCCGGCGCGGGCCGGCGCTGTGCGGCCGGCGCCCCGGCCGCCTCCGGTCATCCGGCGCACGCGCCATATCCGCTGCCGCCTGTGAGCCCACGAAAAAGCCGTAATCATTCGCCCTTCGGCCTGCCAGTGACATTCCGCCGATATCAGACGGCGACCAGACGATACCCGTTCCCCGTCGACACACCCCGGCCGGGTGACGACCGGAAACCGGGCAGGCACCGCACCGCGCGCTTCAGCGGACACGACACGGTGGCTGTTCCGCCCGGGCAGGCACCCGTCCAACGGCGTTGGGCCGTTCCCGGTACTGCTCACGGACACCTCCGGCATCGGATCAGCCGAGAGGCGCTCCGGGCGGGCCCGGCTCCGGCCTTTCCCGGCTCCGGCCGGCACAGCCGCCGACGGGATTCTCCCGGTACCTCATGGGAGCCGGGGACAATACCCGGTCATCTTTCCCCGCGCATCCGGCACGCCACCTCCCCGCTCACCGTCGCGCCCCGACATATACCCCGGACGGAAATAGGGAACCCCGCCGCCAGGAATTCGTCCGGCTCCCCCCGGCAAACGTGGACGCATTTTGCGCTGAAAGTATCGTGGAGATGAGATCCGCCGGCTTCCGCGGGCCGGCCGGGGCGCGCGGCGCGGACGGTACGGCCCGGTCACCCTGGCCAGGCCGCCCCGGACCGGAGCACCCTGGATCCGGTGGACGCCCCCCGAGGGGCACCGCGGGAAGGAACAGGTGATGACGCAACGCCGTCAGTTCGACAGGCCCGGCTCCGGGGGTGGCCCCGGCAACGCCGCGTCCGGCGACAGCATGTCCGACAGCGGCCACCCCGACAGCGGGCGGCCCAGCAACGGCAGAGCCGGCAACGGCGAGGCCGACAACGACAGGGCCGCGGACGGGCCGGGCCCGCGGCGGGCCGCCCCGGAGCACCCCGGCAACGGCCAGCAGGGCCAGCAGGGCCAGCAGGACAGGCCCGGCCGACGCCGCAACACCGGCGATCCCGGCCTGCGCGCGTTGATCGGCGCCGGCCGGTCACGGCTGCCCCCGGGGACGGCGATGCGCGCCCGCGACATCGCCCGCCCCGGCCCCGACGACCTGGCCGACGCCGAGCGCAGCGTGGTCATCCGCCGGCGACCGTGGACGGATCCGACGGCTGACACCGGCCGGGCACAGCGTCGACGTCAGGGCGCCAGCGGCGCCGACGGCACCTGAACGTCACCGGTCCGCTCGTAAGAAGAGATCATCCCGATCCGCCGGACATGACGCTGCTCGGCGCTGAACGGCGTCCGCAGGAACGTCTCGACAAAACCCACGGCCTCGGAGACGGTGTGCAGCCGGGCACCGAGACTGATCACGTTGGCGTCGTTGTGCAGCCGGGCGAGCCGGGCGGTCTCGGTGCTCCAGACCAGCGCCGCGCGCACTCCGGAGACCTTGTTCGCGCAGATGACCTCGCCGTTGCCGGAGCCGCCGAGAACGATGCCGAAGGCGTCCGGCTCGTCCGCGGCCGCGGCCGCGGCGGCGAGCACGTACGGCGGGTAGTCGTCGTCCGGGTCGTAGGAGGCAGGCCCGTGATCGACCGGGGTGTGCCCCTGCTCGGTCAGCCATGTGATCAACGAGGCCTTCAGGTGGAAGCCCGCGTGGTCGGAACCAAGATGAACGCGCATGGGTGGCAATGATGCCCGCCCCACGCGCCCCCTATGCCGGCTCCCACCGGAAAGGCGGACAACGCACCCGCCGGGCCGGGCGCCCACCCGGGCCGGCGGGTGCGCACGGCGGTCCGGCCGGACCGCCGACACCGCCCGGGCGAACACGGAAACCCGCCTGGCCGAACACAGACAGCGCCCGACCGAACGGTCGAGTGCCACCCGGCCGAACGGCCGGATGCCGTATCAGTCGAATATGGGGGGCAGGTCCCGGGTACGCTTGAGCTCGTAGAAGCCGGGTGTGCCGGCGACGAGCAGCACCCCGTCCCAGAGCCGGCCGGCGGCCTCGCCCTTCGGCGACGGGGTGACGACCGGGCCGAAGAAGGCGGTGTCCCCCACCGCGATCACCGGGGTTCCGACGTCCAGGCCCACCCGGTCCATGCCGTCGTGGTGGCTGGCCCGCACCGCCTCGTCGAACTCGTCCGAGGTGGCCGCGTCCACGAGGTCCGTGGGCAGCCCGGCCTCGGTCAGCGCGGCGGCGAAGGTGTCGGCGTCCCACTCCGCCTTCTCCAGGTGACGGCGCCGGCCCAGCGCCGTGTACAGCGGGAGCAGCACCTCGTCACCGTGGTGTGCCGCGGCGGCGACACTGATCCGCACCGGCCCCCACGCGCGCTTCATCCCCTCCCGGTACCGCTGCGGGAGGTCCTCCCGGCCCTCGTTGAGAACGGCGAGGCTCATCACGTGCCAGCTGAACCGCACCGGCCGTACCTGTTCGACGTTCAGCGCCCAGCGCGACGTCAGCCACGCCCACGGGCAGCTCGGGTCGAACCAGAAACCGGCCTGCGCGGGGGCGGACGGGCCGGAAGAGCCGGCAGGCCCCGGTTGCGCTCCGGAGGCAGGTGACGGGCGTGTGGACACGGTCTCGATCCCGGGCTGTGTGGTCACAAGTCACTCCTGATCACCAGAAACGGGCACGCCGGCAGGACGATCATGGGTGCCGCGCCGCCGGAAGGCCCGGGTTCATCGGTCACTCAGGCCCAACCACCAGGGGCGGGTGGCTACTTCCCGGATCGGGCGAGATAGCTCGCGACCCTGTTGACCACCGCCACGAACGGCACGGCGGCGACCGCTCCGGGGATGCCGGCGAGCACCCCGCCCGCGGACAGCGAGACGACGATCGCCAGCGGATGCAGCCGCACCGCCCGCCGCATGACCAGCGGCTGCAGCAGATGGCCTTCGATCTGCTGCACGGCGAGCACCACGCCGAGGATGACCAGCGCGGGTACCAGGCCGTTGGAGACGAGCGTGACCAGGATGGCCGCCACACCCGCCACCGTCGCGCCGACGATCGGGATGAACCCCCCGAGAAAGGTCAGCAGTGCCAACGGCGCGACCAGGGGCACCCCGACGACCAGCAGGCCGATGGTGATACCGATCGCGTCCACCAGCGCGACGAACATCGTCCCGCGGATGTACCCGGTGATGGTCGCCCACGCCTCCTTCCCCGCGCCCCGGACCCGTTCCTCGGTGCCCGGGGGGAAACGGGTCACGATCCAGTCCCAGATCCGGTCGCCGTCGTGGACGAAGAAGAAGGTCGTGAACAGGGTGAGCAGGATGCCGGTGAGCACCTCGGCGGCGACCGTGGCGCCGGAGAGCACACCGGAGACCAGCCGTCCCCGGTTGTTCGCCAACGTCCTGGTGATGTCGTTGGTGAGATCGTCCAGCTGGCTCTGCGACAGGTGCAGCGGGCCGTCCCGCAGATAGTCGCGGACCTGCTCCACACCCTGGCTGACCTGGTCGGAAAGGCTCGGGAACTCGTTGGCCGCGTTGAAGCCGACGCCCACCCCGGCGCCCGCCACCAGGATCAGGAAGCCGAAGACGGTCACGAAGGACGCCGCCAGCTTGGGCACCCCGTGCCGGCGCAGCCGTATCGCCGTCGGATAGATCATGGCGCTGATGAGCAGACCGGCGATCACCGGGATCACCACGACGCGGACGCGCCCGATGACGAGCATGAATATATAGATCGCCACGCCGACGACGAGCAGGCGCCACGACCATCCCGCGGCCACCCGCAGGGGTACCGGAACGTGCGGGTCACCCGCTCCGGCCGGGGTGGCGGCTCCCGCCGCCAGGGCGGCCGCGCGCGGCGCCGCCGGAGCCGCATCCTGTGGCGCCGCC
>NZ_CAKKTL010000164.1:11663-12383 GCF_920664355.1 Protofrankia sp. CiP1_Cm_nod2 | reverse complement strand
AGCGCAAGGGTTGTAACCGAAAGAGGTTTGTGTTGTTGCGACCGGTTACTTGAAAATTTTCAACCAAACTCCGTAGCAACACCCTGACCTGCGGTGATGCATGATCTAGATCATATTGACGATGAATTCAACATCCGGACGGCCCGTCGGGGCCCGCCCCACGCCGTCCTGTCCACTTCACGACACGCAACCTCGCGTCCCATGATCGTTACTATTGGTAGATAAATGCTGGCATCCAGCGGGCCCTGCCCACGCCACATCGTGACCCGTCCAGCCGGCCGCGGACGGGATTCGCGCTGCCCGGCTGACGCTTCCCAGTACGCCGGTCAAGGAGTGCGGATCCCATCCACGACCATCCGCACAGGACATGATCCAGGAGAGTTTGTCGTTGTGTACGCTTTTTGGCCGCAAAAGCGTACACAACGACAAAATTACGCCGATCTTCTCCGGTGGCCGACGTCCATCGACGCGTGCCATCGTTCAGGGGGGATATGTATCGTTTCCTGACCGGCGCTCTAGCCGGGGGGCGGGGTGAAGGTGGGGTGGGTGTCGTCGGAGCCCCGCCACAGGTAGGCGGTCAGCCGGGCGCCCTCGGCGCGTTCGGCGGCCGGGCTGGCCGGGGGCGGCCAGCGCAGCTGGGTGTAGAGCAGGGTGCGGTGCTGGTCGTAGGCGGCCTCGACCAGGTCGCCGAACGTCTGCGCCCGGGCCGGGACCACCAGG
>NZ_CAKKTL010000164.1:10302-11331 GCF_920664355.1 Protofrankia sp. CiP1_Cm_nod2 | reverse complement strand
ACCACGCTGCCGACGGCGACGGCGAGCCCGACGGGCAGCGCCAGCCAGGTGAACGGGGTGAACGCGCAGAACAGCAGCCCCCACACCGCGGTGGTGACCGCCGCGTCCAGGCTGGCGCGGGCGGCGAGCAGGTCGGCGCGGGTGGTCTCGGGCAGCGCCGGCCACAGCCGCGGCCACAGGATGATCGCGTCCAGGCCGTACTTGTCCAGCGGGCGGCGTTCGGCGGCGCGCAGGATGTTCCCGATCGGGGTGGGCAGGAAGTAGCCGGACGCGGCCGGGCGGCGCCGGCGGCGGCGTTCCAGCCGGGTGTAGGCGGCGAGCTCGTCGGTGGTGGGGGTGTTCGGCGGGCGGACGCGGGCGAAGGCGGCCTGCCAGGCGTCCTGGTCGGCGGCGGCGCGGGCCGCGAGCCAGCCGGCCAGCCGGCGGCGGAGCGGGCCGGCCCAGGCAGGCCAGTAGCCCTCCAGCAGCCGCAGCACCGGGGTGGCGGTGCGGGCGACGAGGATGCCGGAGGCTGCCACGGCGAGCAGGACGGTGAGGATGGCGGCGGTCTGCACGGCCGGGGACTGCCGGTCCAGCCAGTCGGTCTGTTCACTCAGCGTGTGCAGATCCCCGCGGTGGCGGGTCCAGGCGGCGAGCCCGGCCAGCCAGAAGACCAGCGCGGGGGCGGTGACGGCGGCCCAACGGTCGGCGAGCTTCCCCCCGACCGCGTCCCAGAACGCCCCCAGCATCGGGTGTCAGCCTCGCACCAGATGGACCTGATGGGTGGGACATTGCGGGATCGCGGCGCCGACTTCGGGCCGGTACCAGGCGTAGTCGCCGCGCGGGCAGACGTAGCGGCTGGCCTCGACCGGGCCGGGATCGCCCGGCAGGACGAGCGCGCCACCGGTCTGCCGGTACAGGTAACGGGGCTGGAAGTAGGGCGGCCGGTAGCGCGGCGCGTCCTCCAGGACCGTGCGGAGGAACCACGCGGTGGTCTCGTCCCCGTCAAGCAGCTCACGGAGCCGGCCGGCGACCGCAGCCTGGTCGATG
>NZ_CAKKTL010000164.1:6524-9942 GCF_920664355.1 Protofrankia sp. CiP1_Cm_nod2 | reverse complement strand
ATCGGCCGGTCGGCAGCGGTGCCGGTGCCGGTGCCGGTGCCGGTGGTGCCGGAGGCGGTGATGCCGGCAGTGGTGGCGCCGGATGCGGTGGTGCCGGCGGTGAGCTGGTGGGCGAGGCTGCGGTCCAGACCGGCGGCCGCCGGGCCGACCAGCTCGTCCAGATAGGGGCGGATCGCCCGAGCCGCCTCCAGCACCCCCTTGATCTCGTTCACTCCGCCGTCTGTCTCGCCATCGTCGGTGCCCATCGCTTCTCCTCGTCGTACCGTGCGTCGTTCCATGCCGGGTGCCGGCCCGGGCGTGCACCGTGACTTCCCTGATTCCTTGGCTATATGGGCCTGGCTATGCGGAGAGCGGGATCGCGTCTCGGCGCTGTTCGATCCGGGTGGAGGCTACCCGCCTGATCGCTGGTGACCCGTAATGACTAGTCTCGCGGCGTGGCCACCGTTTGGAGAAGACAACCGGTGTTCGTCGCGCGGTCCGGCAGGCGGGCACGGCGGGTCCGGCGGGTGGGGTGGGTACTGGGAGCCGTGATGCTCGGCTGTCTCGGGTTGGTGGCGGCGGGTCTGTCGGGGGTGGCCACGGTTCCCGGTGTGACGTTGCCGCCGTTGTTCGGTTCCTCCGACCGGCCGGCTCCCGCATCCTCCCCGAACTCCGGCTCCGACGGCCTGGACGCCGCTGCCGGGGGTATGCCACGCGCGCAGGCGTCGGTCGCGGCGCCGGCGCGTCCGGTGACCGCTCCGGCGCCGTCCGGCCCTTCCGGCCCGCCGGGGATGCCGGCTGCCTCCACGAGTGGCGTGTCGGGGCCGCTCCCGGTGGCCACCGTCGTGGCGGTGTCCTCCACGCCGCCGCGGGCTGTCGCCTCCCCGAAAGGCCAGGGCCAGGGCCAGGGCAGGCCGACCGAGCAGGGAAGGCCGACGTCCAAGCCGAGCCCGTCGAAGCCGTGAGGCATCGGCGTGACGCGCACCGGACCCCCCGGGCGCACTGGCTGCTGCTCGCGCTGTTCATCGGCACATTGGCGAGCATGCTCGGGATTCAGGGATTCGCCCGGCACGGAACCGGTCCGGCCCGCACCCCCGCCCCCGACGGCACCGTCGAGGAGACGGCGGCGGGCCCGGGGGACGGGCTGGGCGGCCCGGTCCTCGACCTGTCCGGCCCGGTACCCCAGGGGCGTGGCCTGCCTGCCCGGACGGTCGCGCTGACGTTCGACGACGGGCCCGACCCGCGATGGACACCCGCCATCCTCGACGTGCTGCGTCGGCACCGGGCGCAGGCGACCTTCTTCGTCGTCGGCTCCCGCGTCCTGGAACACCCCGAACTGGTCCGGCGTATCCGGCAGGACGGTCATCAGCTCGGCATCCACACCTTCAGCCATTCCGACCTCACGGCCGCGCCCACCTGGCGTCGCCGGATCGAGATCTCCCTGTCACAGTCCGCGCTGGCCGCCGCGACCGGCGCGACGTCCAGCCTGCTGCGGCCGCCCTACTCGTCCACCCCGGCCGCGCTCACCCTCCCCGCCTACACCACCTATCGTGAACTCGCCTCGCAGGGTTACCTCACCGTCCTCGCCGACATCGACTCCCGCGACTGGACCCGTCCCGGTGCTGACGCGATCGTGCGGGCGGCCACCCCCGTGGGCACGGCCGGCGCGGTCGTCCTGTTCCACGACAGCGGTGGCGACCGGAGCCAGACCGTTGCGGCCGTGGACCAGCTACTGGACGTACTGGACGCGCGAGGCTACCGCCTCGTCACACTTTCGGCTGGGCTGCGGCTACCGTCCGACGTCGCCTCCCACCCCGCCGACACCGCCACCAGGCTGCGTGGCCAGGCGCTGCTGGCCACCTACCGGATCTCCAGCGCGTTGACCTGGACGCTGACCGCCTTCCTCGTCCCGCTCACCGTGCTCACTCTCCTGCGTGCCGTGGTCGTCACGGTGATCGCCCGCCGGCACTGGCGGCTCGCCGACCGGCGGCGCAAGGCCGCCCGCCGGCGCCTGCGGAGCACCGACCTGCGCCGGCGGACGGACAGCGGGTTCCGTCCGCCGGTCAGTGTGATCATTCCTGCCTACAACGAGGCGGTCGGCATCGCCGACACCGTCCGCTCGATGGTCGCCAACGACTACCTCGATCTTGAGGTGATCGTGGTCGACGACGGCTCCAGCGACGGCACCGCCGACATCGTCGAACAGCTCGGACTGCCCGGGGTGCTGGTCGTCCGGCAGGCCAACCAGGGCAAACCAGCTGCTCTCAACCACGGCATCGCCGTCGCCTCCGCCGACGTGCTCGTCCTCGTCGACGGGGACACCGTCTTCGAACCGGACACGGTCCACCACGCCGTCCAGCCGCTGCGCGACCCGGCCGTCGGCGCCGTCGCCGGCAACACCAAGGTCGGCAACCGGCGGGGGCTGCTCGGCCGCTGGCAGCACATCGAATACGTGCAGGGCTTCAACCTGGACCGCCGGATGTACGACGTGCTCCAGTGCATGCCGACCGTGCCGGGGGCGATCGGTGCGTTCCGCCGGGAGGCGTTGGAATCGGTCGGAGGCGTCTCGGAGGACACCCTCGCCGAGGACACCGATCTGACCATGGCGCTGTGCCGCGCCGGCTGGCGGGTCGTCTACGCCGAACAGGCCCGGGCCTGGACCGAGGCGCCGGCCACCCTCGGCGCCCTGTGGCGGCAGCGCTACCGCTGGTGCTACGGCACGATGCAGGCGATGTGGAAGCATCGGCATGCCGTGGTCGAACGCGGCGCCGCCGGCCGGTTCGGCCGCCGCGCCCTGCCCTATCTGCTGATGTTCCAGGTCCTGCTGCCGATGCTTGCCCCCGTCATCGACCTGATGGCCCTCTACGGCCTGCTGTTCGTCGATCGTGGTGCTGTCCTCATCTCGTATGCCGTCTTCTCGCCGTCCAGCTCGCCACCACCGCCTACGCCTTCCACCTCGACCGGGAACGGTTCGGCCCCCTGTGGACCCTGCCGCTCCAGCAGATCGTCTACCGTCAGGTGATGTACCTGGTGGTCATCCAGTCCGTGGTCAGCGCCGTGCTCGGCAGCCGGCTGCGCTGGCACAAGCTCGCCCGCGCCGGCAGCGCCGGCTCCGCGCTGGAGACCCGTACCCCCGTCGGACCAGCCTGATAGCGGATCATCATTCTTCGCTACCGGCTGAGCGCTGCTCGGGACCGCCTCTCCCGGTGAATCTCAGTTGGCTCCACGACGACGGCCACCGCTCTCACCGCCCGCTGCGGGCTCGACCCGAGTGCTCGGGGGAGCTGTTCAGCGGAAAAGGCGGAATGCGGCGGGGGAGCGGGTGGCGTCGGCGGGGATGCGGGGGCGGACGGGGGCGGCTAGTTCGAACCAGACGTGTTTGCCGGGGCTGTCGTTGGCGGGTTTGTCCACTACGCCCCATTCGCTGGCGAGCGCGGCG
>NZ_CAKKTL010000164.1:0-6393 GCF_920664355.1 Protofrankia sp. CiP1_Cm_nod2 | reverse complement strand
ACCAGGTGCATGCCGCGGCCGGACTCGTCGTCGTCGCGCATGGGCCGCAGCACCGGGTGGGTGGTGCTGCCGTCGCCGACCGCTATCCGGACCCGGTCCTTCTGCGCGACGACCTGGACGTGCAGCGGATCGTCCGACCTGGTGTAACGTACGGCGTTGGTGACGACCTCGCTGACCAGCAGGCGGGCGACCTCGGCGTCCTCCTCGCGGCCCCAGGTCGACAGGACCTCGTTGACCAGGCGCCGGGCCCGCCCGGCAGCGCGGGCGTTGGCGGGAAGATCGAAGCGTGCGGTAAGAGCTTCGGCCACGCCTCAACCCTCCACGGGTAACCGCCGACGGCCGCACCGTCGAACATCGCCTTGGGTCCGTCGCCGTCGTCGCGTTCATGCCACATGCCGTCTGCATTCAAACCTTGCCGACACCGACCTGTCACGGACCGTCGGGTTACTCGGCGGGCCCCGAACCGCCCCGTGCGCACGACCGGTCGGCCCGCGCCCGGCGGGACACCGTCAGTACGATCATGCTTTTCCTGTGCTGCCGGGGGGTTTCGGCGAGGTCAGATCACGTCGATGCCATCGAGGATGTGGCCGTAGCCGGGCCAGCGGGCGCTTTCTCCGTCACTGATCGTGTCGTCCTGAGCCACGGCGTGAGGTGGCATCCCCGGGCCTGCGGCTTCCGGGCGCCGGGTGTTCGGCTGGGCACCCGGATCACCGCCGGGATGTGACGCGGCGGCGTACGGCTGGCGTGCGGGGTCCAGCCCCGGACGCGGCCGGCCCGCCGAGCGGGTGGGTGGAATACCCATTGGCCCGGAGATCAACGGCGCGGCACGGGACGTGGGGATGACCGCCTCCCTGGGCGGGTACGCCGACGGCTGGCCGCCGGCCCCCGGCCCCGGCCCCGGCACGAGCGGCCAGGGCTGTGGCTCGCGCACCGGCGGCTGCTGGGACGGTTCGGCGGGCCGCTGCCGGAACGGTTCGGCGGGCCGCTGGTGGGATGGTTCGGTGGGTGGCTGCCGGAACGGTTCGGCGGGCGGTTGCTGGAACGGTTCGGCGGGCCGCTGCCGGGACAGTTCGGCGGGTGGCTGCTGGAACGGTTCGGCGGGCCGCTGCCGCGCCGGCTGCGGGCCCGTCACCGGCTGCTGGCCCCCCGGCCGCGGTGCGGGAGGCGGGCCGGGCGGGGCGCCTGGCGGCAGCGACCGCCCGTCCGGTGTGGGTCTGGCGTCGGCCGGGTGCGGCGGCTGAGGCCTTCGCGGCGGCGGCTGTGCCGCCTGGGCTCCCGGTGCCCCTTGCGCCGTCTGGGGTGCCTGGGGCGGCTGCGGGAGGCGGTGCGCGCCGGTCGACAGCGAGGCTGTGGAGGACGGGAGCCAGCCGGTCGGGTTACCGGGGGTTACCGAGACAGGGTAGGCACCCGTCCCCGGCCCGATCGGCCCCGTGTCCGGCCCATCTGGGCCTGTCTCGACCGGTCCTGGGCCTGGCCGGCCCGGCCCTGCCCCGAGCGGGCCAGGGCCCGGCCCGCCCATGCCTGCCCCGAGCGGGCCAGGGCCGGCCAGGCCCGGGACCGCTCCAACTGGTCCTGTGCCCGGCCCACCCGGGCCCACAGCGGACGCCGCGGTCGCCGGCAGCGGGGGGATCGGCCCACTGACCCGTGGCATGCCGGGCAACGGTGGGAGGGACGCGGGCGGCGCGGGTGGGAGCGGTGCGGGTACGGGGGGCGCCTGCGCGGGAGGCAGACCAGCATCGCCTGGCACGAGGCCGCCTGGCATGGGACGGCCTGCCGCGGCGGCAGGCCGCGTCGCGACGGTGGGTGGCGCGGGTGCGGGCGGGACAACGGTGACGGGCGGCGCTGGGGGCGCGACGCCGGCCCCGGGTATGGCGCCGGTACCAGGCGGGATGAGCACGGCGCCGGTACCGGGCTGGATGGGCATGGCGCCGGTACCGGGCGCGGTCTGCGACGCGGCGCTGGCGCCGGGCATGACAGGGGCGCCGGGCATAAGGGGAGCCCCGGGCATGGTGGTCGACGCGGACGCGCTGGCCTGGGCGGATTTCGCCTTCTGGGCCTCCAGAGCCGCCAGGGCCTCCAGAGCAGCCTGGGCGCGCTGCCGCCTGGCTTCTGGATCCGGGGCCTGTGCGTCGTCGTCCGGCTCCGGGGACATGCCGGTGACGGCCACGACCGTCGGGCATGGCCAGAGCCGGTCACAGCTCACGCACAGGTCGAACTCGTTCGGTTGGTGGAGGTCGAGTAGCGCGAGCAGGGACCCGATGTGCGCCATCATCTTCGGACCGGCCAGGACGGGACCGTTGGAAATCATGCGAAGTTCCGAGCGCAGCCGGTTGCAGTAGCGCTCGACCTCATCCGTCCGCTGATCCTCCATCGATGCCAGCATGCACCATCATCCGGTGGGAAGTGCTACCGGTACCGTCCTTGAACGGTCATTCCGACCGTCACACTACCTTTTGTAGTTCCTGTCTACCGTCTCTGTCACCGGGTGTCGCTTCTGTTGCCAACGGTCCGGTGTCGCCATCGATGGCCGGGTACCGGCGGCTGGACGGCGACGCGGGCCGGACGACGAACGTCGCCGCCCGACCGCCCGGCGGCCCGATCATCTGGGCAGACGGCAACTCCGGCCATGCGTTTCTCCCTGCGTCCCGGGTGGAGGGCGGCCCGATCACCTGGCAGACGGCAACCCGTTGCCGGCCGCGCGCGCCACCGGTCGCCGGCGGCCCGCCCACCGACTGCCCGGCCGCCTCCCACCGGCCGCCGCTGGTCAGCCGCTTGGCGAGTGGCCGTGCGAGTGGCCGGACGGCTGGCCGTGACGCTCATCCCCGTTCGGGGCGGACCTCGTCCGGACGACGGACCTGGCGCATCAGGCCCTCCTGGAGGCGGGCGAACTCCTCGACGTACGGGCTGTCGACCGGGCCGGGCAGGCCTGGCCCGCCCGGGACCGGCTCCTTGATGCCGCCCTGGAGGGCACCGCCCTGGAGGGCACCCCCCTGCCGGTCGAAGACCGGCTCGAAGCCGGCGAACTGCCCGCCGACGCCGCCGGGGCCGAGGCGTTCCGGCTGCCCGTCGAAGCTGGGGTAATGGGTGGCGACGGCGGTCGGCGGGGCGCCGCGTTCGCCCTGCCCGTCGTAGCCGCCCGAGAACGAGGGCAGGTTCGGCGGGGGGCCCGGGGCAGGGCGTTCGCTGGGCGCTTCGAACGACGGGTAGTGGGCGCCGTTGCCGTTCGGGCCGCGCTCGTCGGCGGGCGGGTCGTACCCGAACGACGAGCCGTTGGACGACGGCGGGGCCGCACCGATGGCCGGGACGCTTGTGCGGCCGGCTGGTTCGCCGCCCGGCTCGGGCTCGCCCGAGCCGAACGCGTCCGCTGGGGGGTAGATCCGTGCCGACAGGCTGACCGACAGCGGATCGTTACCGTATGTGATTACGTCTACCTGGTCGTCCGCCCCGATGCCGCCGTTGCGGGCCAGGTCAACGAACCGGAAAAGATCAGCCCAGCGCAGGCCGTCAAGGTCCACACTGATTCGCAAAGCCATCGTCGTGCCTCATCTCACGGTTCCAGCGTGCCGACCCAACCATTGCCTGACCCCGTGTTGCCTGTGCCCGGCCCATCGTCTGAGCCACTGCCCGGGCCGCTGTCCGACCGCCGCCTGACCACTGGCCTGGCTCGCCGTTGCCTCTGGTGCCGGAGCAGCCGGACGATACAGGGCCATCCGGTGGTGGCCCGGCGCCGGCCTCGCCGGCCCGGCAACGATGGGAGGCCGGCGATGGGCGGCAGCTTATACCCCGTTGGGAGTGCATTCCCCATCCGGGGAGGTTTGTGCGTTTGCGCCGGTAATCCGCGGTCCGCGGGTTGTCGCGGGGTGTTGGCCGGGCTCGGGTGGATCTCGGGCGGACCTGGATGGACGGCGCTGTCGTCCACCGTTGTAGGACGGTGTCGCCCGGGCGGGTAGTGTCCGGCGTGTGAGTGTTGCTTCCGGCGGTGTCAACGGTATGGCTGGCGTTGGCGGCATGGCTGGTGTGGACATGCGTGCCGGATCGTTGCCGATCAGACTTCTTCATGATCGGGTTCTTGTCGCTCCCCGCGAGGACTCGCCCGACCGCCGTTCGAAGGCCGGGATCGTCATTCCCGCCACGGCGCAGATGGGCAAGCGGCTGTCCTGGGCGGACGTGGTCGCGGTGGGTACGGCCGTACGTACCATTCAGGTGAGCGACCGGGTGCTCTACGATCCGGAGGAACGGGCCGAGGTCGAGCTGCACGGCACGACCTACGTGCTCCTGCGCGAGCGGGATGTGCACGCGGTGGCCGCCGAACGCCTCGATGACGGTCTGACCGGCCTGTACCTGTAGGCCTGTCGCCTGTCGCCTGTAGAGTGGTCCGTCCGTGGGGGCCCGCCTCTACGGTGACGGCCGGGAGCTGGGCGTCCGGCCGGCTCCCGGGTGCCCACTTTTTGATCTTCTATGGGTCGTTCCGTCCCGGCGATTCCATGATCACTCTTCTCTGGCTGGGCCCGGTCGGGCCGGAGCAGGACGATCATGTCTGTTCGCGGCCGTGCCGCGGGCCGCGGCAGCAAAGATCATCAACGGGGGTCGTGGGGACGATCCGGACGGATCCGGTAAGGCCTGCCATGCCGGGTTCCCCGAGATGTCCGGACTTGGGCGAGTTGGGGTTATCGGCCCGTCTGCCAGAAATACCACCGCGCTATACCGGAATACCACGAGAAGGCGGATGTGTCGGGTCTGACATCGAGGTGAACGCGTGATGCCTGGCCTGTTGCCGCGCGGAACCGTATTGTACGCGTCGGTCGAGGGAGATCCGTTGTCCTGTATCGACCACGCAGGGATGTAGACAAACCTCGTCGCCTGTGCCCGCGCTGGAGTCGTTGCGTATTGTAGCCGCTCGATCCTGTTCGGGTATGGACCTGGACGGGTACCGACATGCGGCTGTGCGTCGCGTCTCGCGTGCGCAGCCGACAGCAACCGTAGAGAACGACCGGAACTGTAAGGAAGGAGACTCGATGGCTCGTGACTTCGACGCCCGGCGTGGCACTGACGTCGAGGATGACGAACTCCAGGAGCAGAGCCTGGAGACGCTGAAGGCACAGCGGGCCGGAGCCGCGGCCGATCTTGGGGACGATGTCGACGCCCTCGAGGCGGAGCTGGATCTCCCGGACGCCGAGGTGCGCGACGAGGAGCTGTCCCTGCGGGTGCTGCCGAGACAGGCTGACGAGTTCACCTGTACGAGCTGCTTCCTCGTCCACCACCGCAGCCAGCTCGCGGACGCGCATCGCGCGGTGTGCGCGGACTGCGCCGCCTAGCGCCGGTCACCGGAGAAGATCGACGCGGGCTTGTCGCTGGGTACGCCCACAGGACTCGGGAAGCGTACCCAACGACAAACTCGTCTGGATCATGCTCCGTGCGGGTGGCCGCGGCCGGCACACATGGCCGGTTCCCCGTGTGCCTGGCGGCTCTGGCGGCTCTGGCGGCCCTGGCCGGAGCCGCCAGGCACACGATCGCGATCTTTTCAGCCGGCGGTCGCGCGGGGGCGCACCCCGCCGCCGCGGGATGGGAGCCGGGGACGGGAGCCAGCCCGGGAGACCCGGCCACCGGCCTCGGGGCCCCGAGGCCCGCGATGGGTGTGCGTCGTTCGTCCACGGGTGGGCGTCGTCCGTCCACGGGTGGGCGCCGGCCGCGGGGCCGGCTCCTGGGCTCCCCGGCGGCGGGAGGGCCGCTGTCGTGGAGCCGTTGGGGGAGGCCGGTGCGTACGGGGGCCCATGTGACGTTTCCGGTCTTCGTGCCTTGTCCGGTCTTCCTGCCCTGGCGGGCATGACGCCGTCGGACGCGTCGCGGCCCGGCCGCGACTGGCCCCTTTTCGGCGGGTGCGTGGCTGTCCGGCCAGTGGTCTCGCCTTGCCCATAACCGCTTGTCGCGATACCACTACGTTGCGCGCCTGGTCGGTTGGGGGTTGTGACATGGTTGACGGTAAGGTGTCCGCGGCCGTTGCTCGTTACCCGGATACATCCGCCGCGGGGGTGCCCCTCGTCATCGCACGGACGAACGCGCCACCGCTGCCCGCCATCCACGTCCCGCGCATCCGCCTCTGGGAGGCCATCGACCGGGGCGTCCGCGGCGGGGTCACGGTGATCAGCGGGCCGGCTGGTTCCGGCAAGACCGTCCTCGCCGCATCCTGGGCCGCCGCCGGCCGCTGGGCCGGGCCGGTCGTGTGGCTGTCGGTGGACGCGGACGCGACCACCGAGCTGTGGTTCCACCTGCTGTGCGCGCTGGAACGCGGGGGTGCCATCCCGGCGGGAGCCGGGGTGCTGCGGCACGGGCCGGCGGCCCTCAGGTCGGCCGTCGCGGCCGCGGCCGCCGGTGGCCGCGCCACCACCACCGCGG
>NZ_CAKKTL010000163.1:6978-12197 GCF_920664355.1 Protofrankia sp. CiP1_Cm_nod2 | reverse complement strand
GACAGCCTCGGAAGCCGTCATCACCCGCATGAGATTCACAGTAGCTGATTCAGATCCTCTGATATTCCCTCTGGCCCGGCAGCGGCTGAAACCGCGGACAGACGTCACGTGACCGGGTGTCCGATCGTCGGATATCCGGAACACCCTCACAGCACGCCCACGGCATCTCCTCTCGCGGGCGGCTTGGGGCGGCTGGACGGTATATCTTCTGGTACCAGCCGTGTACCATCATCATTATGGCTGTGAACCTTCGTCTCCGTCCCGAGGCCGAGGCCGCGCTACGCGCCGAGGCGGACCGGTCCGGCCGTTCGCAGCAGGAGATCCTTCGCGAGGCTGTCGACCGGCACCTCAGGACGCTCGCCGCTGGCGGACCGGCATCGCTCGGCACCCGGGAGCCACTGCTCACCGCGGGGATCGTTCTTCCACCACGCACGCCGTATCGTCGCGTCACGCCCACGCTCACCCTGCCCGAAGGCACGACCAGCCTCGACCTGCTCGACCGCGACGACCGGCTGTAGAAGCGTGCGTATCTACCTGGACAGCAGCGCGATCCTCAAACGACTGGTTGCCGAAGCGGACTCGTCGGCCCTGGTCGCGGCGGTCGACAGACATCATGCGGACGGCGATCTGCTGGTGTCGTCATCGCTGGCGTGGATCGAGGTGACCCGTGCGCTACGTGCCCGGTTCGGCGCCGACGCGGCGTCCGCGACCGTCCACGCGGACGCCGCCCTGTCCGGAATAGCCGAGCATCCGCTGTCACCCGAGGTGGTGAGCCTGGCACGACGGGTCGGGCCACCGGTACTCCGGTCACTGGACGCCATCCACCTGGCCTCGGCGCTCCTCCTGGACGCCGACCAGATGCTGACCTACGACGACCGGCTCGCGATGGCCTGCACCCAGTCCGGCCTCGTCGTCACCACCCCGGGCCGCTATCCCGAGCTGCCTGGCTAATTTGATCTTAGCTGGTGTTTTCGTAGCTCATGACCAAAATCGATCTTCCGGAAGTGCACGGCCTAAGTCCGGGGCGCCCACCTGGTGAGGCCGAAGACGCGGTCTCAAAAGGTCAGTGCACCGCGTGTGAATGCCGCGCGATCTGTTCTCGTCAGCGCTTCTTGGGCGGGCCTTCGTCACGCTCGTAGGACGGTGATGGCGCGGCCGGCGGGGCTGGTGACGGTGTCGATGTGGGTGCGTTTGTGGACGGGCGGAGCGTCGGGGCGGCGGTCGAAGATGACGATGGTGCCGGTGGGGAGGTTGAGGCGGTCAAGGTAGCTGTCGAGTTGGGTGAGGGCGCGGCGGAGGGGGTCGGTGTCGCCGGGATGGCGGACCTTGAGTTCGATGGCTTCGCGTTGCCAGTGGCGTTTGCCGTCCGATGCCGTGTAGGGCCAGCGGATGTGCAGGTCGATGCGGCCACGGCCGACACCGTATTCGCGGGTGACATGGCCGTCGCCATTGACGACGCGTTGGAGGAAGGCCATGAAGACCAGCTGGGGGGCGACTTCGTGGTAGACGATGCCGCGGACGAGGACGTCGGCGTGTTCGGTCCAGAAGTCGGCGAACTCGCGGAGGAGGAGGCCGAAGTCGAGGGTTCCGTCGGAGCGGACGAAGGCGCGGGGGTCGGCGAGGACCTGGGCTTCGCTGTTGGCGGTCAGGACGCGGGCGATGACTTCGTGGTAGATGGGGTTGGCGACGCGGACGGGGAGTTTCGGGGTGATCAGGCCGAGGTCGCGGGTGTAGCTGAGGTCGTCGTCGTAGGGGTCGAGTTCGGGCAGGGTACCGGCGAGGACGGGTTCGAGGACGCGGCGGACCCGGTGTTCGGCGAGTTTCGCGGCCAGCGAGTCCAGATGCGTCGCCCGCGCCAGGATCAGCCGTTCCTTGGCCTGCTCCACATGACCAACAGTGATCGATTCGGAGGTGGGGACGGCGATCTTTTCGACGATTTCACGGGCCAGCGCGTTGACCAGCCACGGCTGGCCAGCGGTCAGCTCCACCGCCCGATCCACCGCGTCCGGAGTAAACACCTGGCCGGTGTCCGCGGTGTGCTGGGCGTAGAGTGCGGCGACCTCGTCCGGGGTGAAGTCCCCCAGCCGCAACGACTCCAACTTGATGTTGAACGGGCTGGACGTCCCCAAACGAGACGAGTCACCGCCGGAGGCTGCTTTATAGTCGCGGACGTCGCGCAGGCCGCACAGCACGACTGAGGCGGGAAAACGGTTGGGGCGGCCGCGGTAGCCGTCGCGGAGCTGGCTGAGGACGCTGATCAACGTCTGGCCCTGGAGCGCGTCGATCTCGTCGAGAAACAGCACCAGGGGGCGTGGGCAGGCCTGCGCCCAGGCCCGAAACGCTTCGACGATGAGGGTACCTTCCGACGCCTGTGGCCACGGCGGTGGGCGCAGGTCCGCTGGCAGCATGTCCTCGGCGTCGGCCCGGATCCGGTCGAGAACGGCACGGGCCGCCGCGCCGTAGTCGTCGCCGGTAGCCCGGCCGGTCTCACAGGAGAACAGCAGCGCCGCGTACCGGCCGGCAGCGGTCAGCTCGTCGGCGAGCGCCTGCAACGTCGTGGTCTTGCCCGTCTGCCGGGGGGCGTGCACGACGAAGTAGCCCTCCTGGTCGATGAGGCCAGGTGCCTCCGGCAGCCGCGACACCGCCGGGATCATGTAGTCGATCCCGGGCCGGCACGGGCCGGCGGTGTTGAACCGGCGGCTCATCGATCGTCACTCTCCATGGGACTGGCGCACGGGGGCATGTTCCGTTCACCACCCTACGCAGCCGCCGAACACTGATCGACGATCTACCACGTCGAGACACCAGCACGCCTTCGCCGACAGCGGTCAGCGCTGGCGGGTCCCGCGCTGGCGCGATGCGCGGTCAGCCGTCGATGTTGTGCCGTCCCTGGATCGCCGGATCATGACAATGAGGGAGCAAGTGGCTGCCATGGCAGCCACTTTCGTACTCATTCCCCCTGATCGACGGCTTCGGTCAGGGGGGCAGGATACGGGCGCGGACCTCGCCGAGGCCGATGACGGTTGCGTGCGGGCCGGGGGCCGTGGCGGTGATGACGATCTCGTCGCCGTCCTTGAGGAAGGTGCGGGCCGAGCCGTCGGGGAGGGCCAGGGGCTGGGTCCCGTTCCAGGTGAGCTCGACGAGTGACCCGTACTGCGCGCGGGTGGGGCCGCTGACCGTGCCGGAGGCGAGCAGGTCACCGGTGCGCAGCGGCGCGCCGCCCGCCGTCAGGTGGGCGAGCTGCTGGGCCAGCGTCCAGTACATGCCGGCGAACGGCGGCCGGGAGACCGGGTGCCCGTTGAGGGAGATCGCGAGCTCGATGTCGAAGCCCCCCGGCGGCGCGCCGGTGTCGTCGAGATAGGGCAGTGGACGCGGGTCGCGCGGCGGGGCGGGCACCCGGGCGTGCCGCAGCGCGTCGAGCGGCACGACCCACGCGGAGACGGAGGTGGCGAACGCCTTGCCGAGGAACGGGCCGAGCGGGACGTACTCCCAGGCCTGGATGTCGCGGGCGGACCAGTCGTTGACCAGGCAGGCGCCGAAGACGTGCCGCTCCGCCGCCGCCAGCGGCACGGGGCGCCCAGGCCGCGAGGGGGTGCCGACGACGAAGCCGACCTCGGCCTCGAGGTCCAGCCGCGCCGTCGGCGCGAACGTGATCTCGCCGTCCGGGGCGCGCAGCTGCCCGCGCGGGCGCACGACCGGCGTCCCGGAGACGACGACCGTGCCGGAGCGTCCGTGGTAGCCGATCGGCAGGTGCTTCCAGTTGGGGGTGAGGGGGTCGCCGTCCGGGCGCAGGATGCGGCCCAGGTTGGTGGCGTGCTGTTCGCTGGCGTAGAAGTCGACGTAGTCGGCGACCGTGAACGGCAGGCGCGGGGTCGCCGTCGCGGCCGGTAGCAGCAGCGGCTCGACGGCGCGCCGGTACCGTCCGTCCACGAGCCAACGCCGCACCTGGGAGCGGACCTGTGACCACACGGTGGGGCCGGCGGCCAGCAGCCGGTCGAGGCTGCCCGCGGTGAACAGCCCGGCGTGCTCCGGCAGGAGCGCGTCGGCGGCGGCGGTCAGGTCCAGGATGTGCTCGCCGATCGCGACGCCGACGCGCGCGCCCGGCGCGTCCGGTGTGGTGAAACTGCCGTAGGGCAGCGTGTGTATCCCGAAGGGATCGCCGTGCTCCACCCCGAGCCAGGACGCGGCGGCGTCGAGCGGCCCGGCCGGCGGCGGGGTGCCCGGCGTCATCAGCGGTCCGGCGTCATCAGGGTCCGGCGTCATCAGGGTCCGGCGTCATCAGCTGTCCCCGTTCGCCCAGGTCCAGGCGTAGCGGCCGTCATCGCAGGCGAGGGCGCCCTCGCCGAGCTCGAGCGGACGGAAGGTGTCGACCATGACCGCGAGCTCGTCGACGAACTCCACCCCGAGCGAGCGCTCCACCGCGCCCGGCTGCGGGCCGTGCGTGTGCCCGCCCGGGTGCAGGCTGACCGAGCCCGGCCCGATGCCGGAGCCCCTGCGCGCCGCGTAGTCCCCGCCGCAGTAGAACATCACCTCGTCGGAGTCGACGTTGGAGTGGTAGTAGGGCACCGGCACGGCCAGCGGGTGGTAGTCGACCTTGCGGGGGACGAAGTTGCAGATCACGACGTTGCGGCCGGCGAGGATCTGGTGGACGGGCGGCGGCTGGTGCACCCGTCCGGTGACCGGCTCGAAGTCGGCGATGTTGAACGTGTAGGGGTACAGGCAGCCGTCCCAGCCCACCACGTCGAACGGATGGCTGGGGCAGCGGTAGCGGGTCCCGGCGACGCCGCCGTTGGCGCCGCGCGAGCCGCGGTGCTTGACGAGCACCTCCACGTCGGTTCCGGTCACCAGCAGCGGGCCGGCGGGCGGGCGCAGGTCCCGCTCGCAGTACGGCGCGTGCTCCAGGAACTGCCCGTGCCGGGACAGGTAGCGCGGCGGCGGGGCGAGAGGGGAGTCCGCCTCGATGACGTACACGCGCAGCGGCGCGGCCGGGTCCGGGATCCAGCGGTGGATGACGCCCCGGGGCAGGATCACGTAGTCGCCCTGACGGGCGCCAAGCGTGCCGAAGACCGTCTCCACGGTTGCCGCGCCGGCTTCGACGTACACGCACTCGTCGCCGATGGCGTTGCGGTACAGCGGGCTGGCCGCGCCCGCGACGGCGTAGCAGATGCGTACGTCGGCGTTGCCGAGGACCAGCCGCCGTCCCGTGACCACGTCGACGT
>NZ_CAKKTL010000163.1:2229-6837 GCF_920664355.1 Protofrankia sp. CiP1_Cm_nod2 | reverse complement strand
CCCCAGGCTGTTTACCGGGCGGTGTCCCGGGCTGCGTGCCGGGCGGTGTGCCGGGCTGCGTCCCAGGCGGTGTGCCGGGCGGCGTGCCGGGCGGTGTGCCGTTGAACAGCGCCGGCAGCCGGAAGTGCCGGGGCAGCAGCGGGATGTTCGGGTGGGTGGTCAGGTCCGCGGGCGTCCAGGGCGCCGCGTCGGCGATCGCGGCGGGCACGCCGGTGTGGTACAGCAGCGCGTGCTCCCCGGCGAAGCCCTCCGCGCCCAGCAGCTCCTCGCGGTAGAGGCCCCCGTCGGGGCCGCGGTGCTGGGTGTGCCGTTTGGGCGGAACGTCGCCCACGGCCCGGTAGTGGGGCATGGCATGTCCTTCCCACCCGACGGCCCTGGCGGCCCGGCGGCTCCGGCGTGCCCGGTGCCGCCGGCGTCCTGGGCCCGCGGATGTCCCCGGCGTCAGAGGTTGCCGCGTCTGGCCTGCTCACGCTCGATGGCCTCGAACAGCGCCCGGAAGTTGCCGACGCCGAAGCCGAGCGCCCCGTGCCGCTCGATGAACTCGAAGAACACCGTCGGCCGGTCGCCGACCGGCCTGGTGAAGATCTGCAACAGGTAGCCGTCCTCGTCGCGGTCGACCAGGATGCCGCGGGTGCGCAGCTCCTCGACGGGGACCCGCACCTCGCCGACGCGGGCGCGCAGCCCGGGGTCGCGGTAGTAGGCGTCCGGGGTGTCGAGGAACTCCACGCCCCGGGCCCGCAGGACATCCACGGTGGTGACGATGTCGCTGGTGGCCAGCGCCAGGTGCTGGACGCCGGGACCGTCGTAGAAGTCGAGGTACTCGTCGATCTGGGAGCGCCGTGCGCTGATCGCCGGCTCGTTGAGGGGGAGTTTCACCCGGTGGTTACCGTTGGTGACAACCTTGCTCATCAGGGCCGAGTACCGGGTGGCGACGTCCCCGCCGACGAACTCGGCCATGGTGGTGAAGCCCATCACCCGGTTGTAGAAGGCGACCCACTCGTCCAGCCGGCCCAGCTCCACGTTGCCCACCACGTGGTCGAGCGCCTGGAACAGCCGGCCGGCTCCGCCCACCGGCCGCGCCCGGCCGGGCGTACCGCCGGTACGGCCGGTACGGCTGACACGGCTGACGTAGCCGGGCAGGTAGGGGCCGGTGTACCGGCTGCGGTCGACGAGGCTGTGCCGGGTCTCGCCATAGGTGGCGAGGGCCGCGAGGCGGACGGTGCCGTGCTCGTCACGCAGGTCGTGGGGCTCCTCGACGACCGCCGCCCCCCGCACGCGGGCGTGGGCGACGCAGCGGTCGACGTCGGGGACATCCAGGGCGATATCGATCACCCCTTCCCCGTGCCGGCGGTGGTGGCGCAGCAGCGGGGACGCCGGGTCGACCCCGCCTTTGAGGACGAACCGGACCGCTCCGGAGCACATCACGTACGCCTTGTGGTCACGGTTGCCGGTCTCGGGCCCGCTGTAGGCGACCAGTTCCATACCGAACACGGCCTGGTAGAACAGCGCGGACTGGGTGGCGTTGCCGACCGACCACACAACGGCGTCCCAGCCCGCGACCGGGAAGGGGTCCGCGGCCGTGTCGTGCTCCACCAGCCCGACGAGGCGGCGTATCTGGTCGAGGCCGGGTTCCGCCGGCCGCCGCCGGCTGGTGGAGATCTCGCTGCCGCTCATGACCGATCCTCCGTATCCTCCGTGGAGTTGAGGACGGCTTCCTGCCGGACAGTAAGCACACCGCACGAACAAATACCGCGCAACTCCTCTGCCCGGCCTGCCGGGAGGACGCTCCGTGAGGGCCGATCGAGCCCCCGGCCCCCGACCCCCGGCCCCCGACCCCCGGCACCGGGCACCGGCACCGGGCACCGGGCGCCGGGCGCCGGGCGAGGCGGAACGGGTCGCGCCCACCATGCCGGACGCTTCTCCCCCACCGGACCTCTCGGCACCGGGTGGGCGGCTGGCCGCCCGGTGGCCACGGGCCCGTCCGGCGGCGGGTGCCGACGGCGCGGCCCGCCGCCGTGACAGTGGCAGCGGCGGCGGCAGCGGCGGACCGCCGCCGGCCCGTACCCGGTCGTCCCGTCCGCGGCGGGACGTGTGGCATTGTTCCGCCGCCGATGGTCCCGGAGTTCCCCGCAATGGTCCCGGCAGTGGTCCTGGCATTTTCCGCGATGGCCCCCGGGCGATGGCGACGACCGGGCGTGACCTGGCCGACAGGCACGGAATTCGTGACGGCCGGTCGCCGGTCACCGTGACGACGGCCCTTTCGGAGTGGGACAGCACATACCGCCGGCGCCGACGGTGACCGCGATACAGCAAATACCGTTGTCCACACAGCGGATATCGTTGCCCGTGGCACTGCCGGCCCGGCCCGCCATCCGTCCCGGGCCGGTTCCTGTGACATACACGTACCGCGCCGGGAATAGTCCCCGCCCGGCCCGGCGCATGGCCTAACGTGAACGAGACGCGGCTACCATTTCGTTTTCGGGAGTTCGCGTTGCTGCAGGTTCTATCGGATGAATGCGTTGGGAGGTAAGTGTTACCCGTGCAAAACGACAAGAATTCGATAGTCCGGAGGGTCCTCGCCGGCGCGACCGTGGCGCTCGGTGCCGCGGCCTTCATCGGTCTGGGCACCTCTGTCGCAACCGCAAGCAGCGTAGACGCCGGTGCCACCACCGTCGTGGGGGCTGACGCGGGTGTCGGTGTCGGCCCGATCGTCGGCCCGGTTGGTCCGGTCGGCCCGGTCGGCCCCATTGGCCCTGTCGGCCCGGTTGGTCCGGTCGGCCCCGTGGGTCCGGTCGGCCCCGTCGGTCCTGTCGGCCCCGTTGGCGTCGGCCCGATCGTCGGCCCGGTTGGCCCGATCGTCGGCCCGATCGTCGGTCCGATCATCTGATCGGCACCACCTGACCGGCACCAACACGGTGTGACGGCACGACTCCGAAAACAACTCACCGACAACAAGTGGTGAGCGGACGTTGAGCCAGCAACGTCGCAACACAGCTCGACCCGCGCCGGCGGGACCGGTACCGATGACGAATCCCGCCGGTACGCCTTCTCCCGGGCGCCGTCAGACCCGCCCCGGTCACGGGCACCACCCGCGGCCGGGGCGGGCCGGGCAGCCGGCGCCAGCAGGACCCACAAAAGCCCGGCGCGTCCCAGGAAATCTCACAGGAAATCTCAGAAGAAGCGGCGCAGCAGCTTCTTCTTCCATTCCGTGTACGGCGGGTAGAGCAGCGGCGGGTCAGGCCGGGCCGGTTTCGTGACGACCGCCCGGCGGTGGCTGAACGCCTCGAATCCCCACCGGCCGTGGTAGGCGCCGATCCCGCTGGCGCCGACTCCCCCGAAAGGCAGCTGCGGGACGAGGACCTGCACCGCCAGATGGTTGACGACGACACCACCGGAGCTCGTCCCGCGCAGCACCTGCCGCACCACCGTCCTCGAACTGGTGAAAAGATACAGGGCGAGCGGCTTCGGCCGGGCGTTGACAAAGGCGACCGCCTCGTCGAGGGAACCGACCGTCAGGACGGGCAGAACCGGCCCGAATATCTCCTGGGTCATCAGCTCCGAGGCCGGGTCCGGATCGAGCACGACCGTCGCCTCGACGGTGATCGTGCCGGGATCGCTGCCGCCGCCGGCCACGACCTGCCCGTGGTGCCCCTCGAGCGCGCGGCGCAGCCGGTCGAACTGCCGTGGGTTCACGATCCGCTGTACGGGCTCGTCCCGCTGGAACCGCTCCAGCGTGGCCCGGATCTTCGCGACGAACTCGTCCCGGACCGAGCTGTCGACGAGAACGTAGTCGGGGGCGACACAGGTCTGGCCGGCGTTGAGCAGCTTCACCGAGGCGATCCGCTGGGCGGCGACGTCCAGGTCGGCGTCCGGCATGACGATGACCGGGCTCTTGCCGCCCAGCTCCAGGGTCACCGGGGTGAGGTGCCGCGCCGCGGCCTCCATCACCTGCTTACCGGTCTCTGTTCCGCCGGTGAAGAAGACGTGGTCGAGCCCCTGCGCCACCAGCTGCCGGGTGACGGTGGCATCCCCCTCGCGCACGGCGGCCGCGTCCGCGTCCAGATACTCCGGCAGCAGGCGGGCGAGCAGCGCGGAGGTCGCCGGCGCGTGCTCGGACGGCTTGACCACGACAACGTTGCCCGCGGCGAGCGCCCCGACGAGCGGGGACAGCGTCAGGTAGACCGGGTAGTTCCACGGGCCGACGACGAGCACCACGCCCAGTGGTTCGTACTGGTAGAAGCCCCTGCCCGGCAGCATGTTCACCGGCAGTGACGTCCGCCGTGGGCGCACCCATCCCCGCAGGTGCCTGCGGGCGTACGCGGCTTCGGCGCGGGTGCTGGCGATGTCCCCGAACCAGGCGTTGTGGGCGCCCCGGCCGAGGTCGGCGCCGAGGGCGGCGACGATGTCGTCCTCCCGCTGCGTGAGCAGGCGTTCGATCGCGCCGAGCTGCCGCAGCCGCCACCCGAGGTCGCGGGTGCGGCCCGTCGCGAACGTCCGGCGCAGCCGCTCGACCGTCGCGGCGGCATCGGGCTGGGCCTGCGCAACCGGTACCGACGTGACCACGGCCATCCCCTCCCTGCCTTTCCCGCCTGCTCGTCCTGCCTGCTC
>NZ_CAKKTL010000163.1:0-1839 GCF_920664355.1 Protofrankia sp. CiP1_Cm_nod2 | reverse complement strand
AGCCTTAACGAAAACGATTACGGTTCCAGCATGCTGTGCCGATCGTAGCAGTGTCGCCACGACCTCGGAGCCCAGCATGAAGGTCGACAGCACCGCCCGGGACTGGGACCGCTTCGTCACCCAGATGCACGACATCCATCTACGCAACACCGTGGCCTGGGCCAACGACGCGACCGGCATGGACCTGGCCGACCAGATCGACCCCGCCTTCCGGCCCGTTCCCGGGCTGGTCCCGGGCTGGTCCCGGGCTGGTCCCGGCGGCCCGCACCGCGCCCGACCACACCACGCCCGACCACACGGCATCCGAACGCGGCGCACCCAGTCGCACCGCACCCAGCCACGCGGCATCCGGCCGTACCGCCGGCCGGACAGTTTGACCGGGTCGTTCCGGGGGGCCGACGAGGACGAACATGAGTGACAGCGCGGACGCGATCAGTCGTATTCAGCGGATCCAGGATCTCCTCAACGGCTCGCCGAACCGGGAAGTCGTCCTTGACGGGCTGTCCGCGGCCACCGGGCGGATCGCGTTACCCCGAGCGCGGCCGGACATTCCGGTCGGCCTCGGCCAGATCCTTGCGGCCCGCAAGTCCCGCTATCGGTTTCACTCCGACCCACCCGACGCGCGGGAACTGTCGTCGCTGTTGCGGTGGGCGTTCGGGCCGCAGCGGACGGTCCGGCTGCCCACCGGCACCGAGCACCGGATGCGCATGGCCCCGTCCGCGGGCGGGCTGCCGTCACTGGCGGTGTACATCCGTCGACCGGCATAGCCGGCCGCTGTCCCCCACCGGCCGGCGGCCTTGACACACGCCGAGGCCAGGAATAGAGCACAATAAGCACCCGCATTCCTCGCACCTGGGTCTTCACCAGGGCTCGCCGCCCCCGACTGGGATGATCATACCAAGCCCGCTGGAGACCTGCGACACACTGGATCGCGTTGATCACAACGTCGGCGTCAAGACCGTGTCGAACGCTCAGCTTCTCCCGCACGGCCGGGCTGACGCGGACCACCGCCACCCAGATCGACGTCATACCGGGAGTGTCCTCAAACAGGGCCAGAGCCCCACATCTGGATCCGCCCCGCCTGGAGCTACACCGCCGACAGCGCCTTCCTGCTCGTGTTGACCAGCTCCCCGAGCTCCTGAACGGTGCCGTCAGGTCGGGCCGTAGAAGGGGCCGGATTGCTGGGGCGGGAGTGGGGCGAGTGCCGGGTCGTCGAGGTCGAGGTCCCGCCGGTTCACGGCGCGGCAGCATTCCGGTAGCCGGCGTCCAGGTAGTGCTCGGCGGGGGTGAGACCACGGTCGGCAAGGGTGCGCTGGACAGGCAGGGTGACCTGCACGTCGGGGACGCCCGCCTGGGTGGTGAGAACGTCCGTGATCAGCCGTAACGGCAACGCGGCTCGTCGACGAACACCTCGGCCAGCCGGTCGCGCAGCCGCATCGCCAACGTCCCCCGCGGGAACGCCGCCCGCGCGGCCGCCACGGTCTGTGTCGGGATCTCCGGCAGCCCTCTGGGCTGCAACGACATGCGCTCCACCTCCCGCGGCCCACGACACGACAGGACCACAGAGGCGATCATGCCGCAAACGCGGCCCACCCGAATTAAGCAGCAGAGTCCCTGGCCGGGGCCACGTACCGCTTCCTCGGCCAGCCCGGATGCACAGCCAGACGTCGCCCGCGGCGGCGCCCGCCGTAGAGTGATCGCATGATGACAGGCCGGCTTGCGGCGGTGACGGTCGAGGGGTACACCTCGATCCGCTCGACGCGGGTCCGGCTGGGCGGGCTGAACGTCCTGATCGGCCCGAACGGGGCGGGCAAGAGCAACTTCATCTCCGCGCTGGAA
>NZ_CAKKTL010000162.1:9603-12668 GCF_920664355.1 Protofrankia sp. CiP1_Cm_nod2 | reverse complement strand
GTTGCATGAGAGCGTCAGATGGCACGCCTTCACGCCGCCGCCCCTTGCGGGGCGGCGCTCCCGGTCTGACCGGCCGGAGCCGAGCCGGGTTCCCGCTTCATAGCCACCTGCCCGCTCACGCGGGTCTTATGGTCGGCTCCACGGGCGTTTACCGTCTCCGACGCACTGCCGGCGACGAGGTCACGCAGGTTGACCGCGGCGTTCAGGTCGCGGTCGATCACTAGCCCGCAGGACGGGCAGGTGAAGGTGCGGTCCGACAGGGTCAGGCTTGGGTTTCGCCCGCCGCAGCCGGAACAGGTCTTGCTCGACGGGTACCAGCGGTCCGCCACGTGCAGCGCCGAGCCGTACCAGCTGGTCTTGTAGGCGAGCTGGCGGCGGACCTCGGCCATGCCGGTATCCGATACCGCGCGGGCCAGCCGCCGGTTACGCACCATCCCGGCGACGTGCAGATCCTCAACGACGATCACGTTGTGGGCCGTCGCGAGTCGGGTGGTGAGCTTGTGCAGCCCGTCCCGGCGCTGGTTGGCAACCTGGGCGTGGATCTTCGCCAGGCGGGCGGCCCGCGCACGCCTGGCGGCGCTACCAGGCTTCGAGCGGGAGTACGCACGCGATGCCGTCCGCAGCCGGCGCAGAGAGGCGGCCAGATGCTTCGGGTTCGGGATCGTCTCTCCCGTGGAGAGAACGGCCAAGTGCTTCACGCCGAGGTCCACACCGACCGGCCCGATCGCACACTGCCGCGCGGACGGGCCGGCGGGGACCTCGCGCTCCACCTCGACGGTGAACGACACGAACCAGCGGCCCGCGGCCCTCGACACGGTCGCGCCCAGCAGCCGGGCCCGGCCCGTCAGCCAACCGGTCGGTGAGCGCCGTCAGGGGCTCGTGGACCTTCACCCGGCCGATCCGGGGCAGCTTCACCCGCCGATCCCCGGCCGGCCCATAGGCGCCCGTGGTGTACCGGAAGCTGTCGCGTGCCTTCCCACGCTTCTTGAACCGGGGAAAACCGACCCGGCTACCCTTCCGCTTTCCTTTCCGGGAGTCGGTGAAGTTCTTCAATCCGCGGGCAAGCTGGTCGAGCCCGGCCGCGTACGCCTCCTTCGAGTACGCGGCCCACCATGGAGCGGCCTCGTGTTTGGCGGCGTTCCAGACCAGCCGCAGCGCCGGGAGCGTCCACGGCACCGGGGTGAGCAGGTCCCCGGTCAAGCCATAGGACTGCTCGGCGTCGCGCTGGGCGAGCGCCGCCTTCACCCGGGCCAGCCCCCAGTTGAAGGCGAACCGGGACGCCCCCGCATGCCGAGACAGCCCCGCGAACTGGACCTCATTCGGATCGAGAGCGAACCGGTACGCCTGCAAGGTCCTCACTCGGCCGCCTCGGTCGCGGCGGCGACCGCGCGACGGGCCCGGTTCGCCGCGGCGCGACGGCCATAGAGCCGGGCGCACATCGACGTCAGGATCTCGGTGATGTCGCGGACGAGGTCGTCGTCGGCCTCGTCCGGGTCGACGACCAGCAGCTTACGGCCGTGGGCGGCAAGAGCGGCTTCGACGTACTCGGAGCCGAACCGTGCGAACCGGTCACGGTGCTCGACAATGATGGTCGTCACCGCCGGATCGCGTAGTAGTGTGAGGAACTTCCGGCGATCCCCGTTCAGTGCCGACCCGACCTCGGTCACGACCCGGCCGACAGGAATGTTCCGCTCGCCGGCCCACGTCGCGACCCGGGCGATCTGCCGGTCGAGGTCAGCTTTCCGATCGGCGGACGACACCCGGGCATACACCACGGCCAGATCACCGGCGGCCGGGCGGTCGGACTGCTCCACAAGGATCAGCCCGCCGACCCGCCGACCCGCCGACCCGCCGGGCCGGAACCGGCAGTTTGCCCTCAAGGAACCACTGGCGCGCGGTCGAGTACCCGACTCCGTTCGCGGCAGCCCACTCCTTGAGGTTCACTCCGTGACTATACGGCGCTGCCTGGCGCTGAGTTGTCAGAAGTGGTTGCGCACGACCTGCAGGGTGTGCAGAAACGATAGCCAGTCGGAGCCGGCGTGGTCGGCGGCAGTCGTGACTCGGCGTATGGCGCGGTGGGTCAGGAGCAACGCCCACAGTTCCTGGCGGACCATGGCAGACGACTCCGAACGCAGTATCACAGAGAGGTAGCGGTCGATCAGAACGCGTTCGTTGATGTGGCAATGTGCTGCCGTGATTAGCCAATATTTGTTTTAAGGAAACGAGAAGGAGTCCTTTTATTGATCAAACCCATCATGGCATCCGAAGATCGCTCACCCAATGGTCTCGCTTCAGTGGAACCGCACCCATCGGTATTCGCACGCGGCCTGCCGGTTCTTTGCTCGAGCGGTGGAGATCGTGGCTGCCGGCTTTCTTACACGGCGATGAGTTCCACGTGGATATTGGCGACCTGGGCGAGCATGTGAAGATCACCTGGGTCGGAGGTGAGGATGTCGTCTCCGTCGGCCGCCAGGCACACCACGGCCGCGTCGATCGCGTCCGACTGGCCGCTGCGGGCCAGCAGCATGCCCGCCCTGCGCCCCAGGGCGTCGGTGAGCGGTGTGACGGTGACGCCGGCGAGCAGGTGGGCGACCCCGGCCTGCCGTCCCCGCCCACCCCGCCAGACCTGGGTGACCACACCCCCATGCGTGACCGGCGGGCGGCCTGCCAGGCGTTCCCGCTTGACCAGGGCCACCACGCTCCAGTCACCGCGTTCGACCGCGAGGAACGCCCCGGCGTCCAGCACAAGCATCAGGCGGCTCCCCGATCACGGCCAGGTGAAGGAGGGGCATCCGTGCCTGGTGCTCCGCGCACCACGACTGCTCGGGAACGAGCCTGCCGGGCGGCATCACGCATTTCCTGCTCGGTGATCTCACCGTGTTCGGCCTCGTAGGCGGCGAGGAAGTCGTCGAGGGCCCGCAGCCGACGGTCATGGTCGGCTTTCAGGCGCAGGGCGTCGTTCACCCAGGTGCTCACACTCTCCGCATGGCCCTGCGCGACCGCCTCCTGGGCCACGGCCAGCAACTCGGCGTCCACAGAGGCCGAGAGCCGCTGTTTGACACTCA
>NZ_CAKKTL010000162.1:7898-9434 GCF_920664355.1 Protofrankia sp. CiP1_Cm_nod2 | reverse complement strand
TATGGATATGCTAATCCCCTCCTACGATCGTGGTAACTCCTTGGTTGAGGTCTTTGTGTCGCACCGTGAATAATATCGTACGGTGTGGCATCATTCGCGAGTGATCATATGGTGTGAGCCGGTTGGATTCGACCCGGGGGCGGTGGGTGTCACCTTGCGGGCTGTTCGATGATGGTGGCGCCGAGGCCGGTTCGTAGCAGGGCCATTGCCGCGTCCTCGCCCGACAGCGGTTCGGCGGCTGAGGTTTCCTGTCCTCCCCAGGCCGGCTTCGCCGACGTGGGGGACGACACCCCGGGCGCGGAAGACACGTCGTGCTGGCTTCGGCTTTCCGGCGAGGAACCAGCGGGCCCGGACGGGTCGTCGGCGGGGAACCACTCGTCGTCGACCGCGTCGTCGGTCTCCGGACCGGTCGCCGAGGCAGCCGATGGCGTTGCCGGACCCACCGGGGCCGTTGCGGGACCCGTCGTCGGACCTGCTGCCGCCGAGCTCCCCGGTGGCGGCGAACCCGCTGGCGGCAGGCCTGCCGGTGGCATGTGCGGCTCGTTCGTGTCGTCGTGAACAGCCACGGGAGTGGGCGAGGCGCTGTGCTGATGCTGTTTTCCGGGCGGTGGTGGCGGTGCGACGGCGTTCGGAGCCGGTTGCGGAGCTGGCCGCACCCATGGCGCCTGCTGCGGGACCGCCCCTGAGACCGTGTCCGGGGCCGTGGATGCCGATGGGTCGCCCACCGGCCGGACAGCCGGCCAGTCGGTGGATGCCGCTTGGCCCCGTGGCGTCGTCGGCGGCGCGGCGACGTGAGGGCCCACGGCACCGGACGCCGTCGGTGGAGCAGACGCCGTCGGTGAAGTGGATGCCGTCGACGCGCCGAAGGCTGTCGACGAACTGAAAGCTGTCGACGGACCGAAGGCCGTTGGCGGGACGGAGGGGCCGCCGGCGGCTGGCCCCGCGCCCGGGTTCGCGGCGCCCGGCCAGCCGCCGGATCCCCCGACGCCGCCCGACGGGCCGACGCCGCCAGAGGGCCCCGCACCTCCGGGCGGCCCGCCTGACGGCCCGCCGCCCGCGGCGATGGTGATCCGCCAGGTGCCGCCGAGGACCTCGGTCAGCGCGGCACACAGGACGTCCACGTTGCTGCCCTGGCCGAACAGCCGGGCGATCGGTGGCGCTGAGAAGGCCAGGACGACCTCGTCACGTCGGACGTCCGCGACCGATGCGTACTCCTGCAACAGGGCATGTGCGGTGCGCGACCGGGTTGCGCGCAGCACGTCGCCCCAGACCGCACGCAGCCGGCCGGCGTCGGTTCCATCGCCCGGCCCGCCCGGCCCGCCCGGCCCGCCCGGCCCGCCCGGCCCGCTTGGCGGAGCCGTGGGAGGAACGGGAGTGAAGGAGGCAGGCCTGGCGTCGGCTGGTGGCGGCACCTCGGCCGCGGGAGCCCAGCCAGCCGGACCGGGGGACTGCGCCGCGGCAGTCGCGGCAGGCCGGTGCGGGGCCCGGATCGGCGCGCCGGTTCCCACCGCGGCCGCCGCCCCGGGAACCGTTCCT
>NZ_CAKKTL010000162.1:921-7474 GCF_920664355.1 Protofrankia sp. CiP1_Cm_nod2 | reverse complement strand
CCAGAGCCAGAGCCAGAGCCAGAGCCAGAGCCATACCCAGGACCCGCCACGTTGGCCGGAGCTGTTCTGGATGCCGGTCCGGCCGCGGCGGCTGGAACTGCCGTCGGGACGCCCGGAGCCGCCGCGGCGGCAACCGCGCCCACAGCGGCAGCGGGGCCTGCGGGAACCGCACCCGCCGCGACGATAGGGCCCGCCGCGGTAGCCGGGCTCGCGGGAACCGCGCTCGCGGCGGCCGGGCCTGGAAGGACGGCCGGTTGCGTGCCGGGGGCCGTATTCGCGATGCTCGTGGCGCCCGCGGCTGGGGCACCGGGGGGACCGGCGGCCACCCCCTGACGTTCCAGCCGCTCGATGCGGACCAGCAGCGCCGCCGGGTCGGAGCTCGCGGCGGGCAGCAGCGCGCGTGCCAGCGTCAGCTCGAGCAGCAGCCGTGGGCTGGTCGTGCCGCGCATCTCGACCAGGCCGGTGTGCACGACGTCGGCGGCGCGGGAGAGCTCGGCCGGGCCCATCCGCGCGCACTGGTCACGCATCCGTTCGAGCTGGTCGGCCGAGTAGCTCTCCAGCAGCCCCTTGGCGGGGGCGTCCGGGACGGCCGCGAGCACGATCAGGTCCCGCAGGCGTTCGAGCAGGTCCATGGCGAAGCGGCGCGGGTCGTGCCCGGAGGAGACGACCTTGTCGATGACGGTGAAGGCGGTTGAGCCGTCCCGCGCGGCCAGGGCGTCGACCGCCTCGTCCAGCAGGACGCCGTCGGTCAGGCCGAGCAGCGCGGCCGCCCGGTCGTAGCCCAGGCCGTCCGGGCCGGCGCCGGCGAGCAGCTGGTCGAGGACGGACAGCGAGTCCCGGACCGACCCGGCGCCGGCCCGCACGACCAGCGGTAACACCGCCGGGTCGACGTCCACGCTCTCCTGCGCGCAGATCGACGTCAGATGGTCGCGCAGCACCCCGGGCGGGACCAGCCGGAACGCGTAGTGGTGCGTCCGGGACCGGATGGTGGCGATGACCTTGTCCGGCTCGGTGGTCGCGAACACGAACTTCAGGTACGGCGGGGGCTCCTCGACGACCTTGAGCAGGGCGTTGAAGGCCGCCGCGGTGACCATGTGCGCCTCGTCCACGACGAACACCTTGAAGCGCGCCGAGGCGGGCGCGAAGAACGCGCGTTCCCGCAGGTCACGGGCGTCGTCGACGAGGCCGTGGGAGGCGGCGTCGATCTCGGTGACGTCCATGCTGACCCCGGCGCGGATCGACACGCACTGGTCGCAGGCCCCGCATGGCTGCGGCGTCGGGCCGTCCACACAGTTCAGGGATGCGGCGAGGATGCGCGCGGACGACGTCTTGCCGCAGCCGCGCGGCCCGCTGAACAGGTAGGCGTGGTGCAGGCGGCCGGTGCGCAGCGCCTGCATGAGCGCGCCGGTGACATGCTCCTGGCCGACGACCTGGGCGAAGGTCGCCGGACGGTATCGGTTGTACAGCGCACCGCTCACCGGACCACCGGCCTGCCTGCCTCGTCGGAACCCAGGACCGCGACCCCGTGACGAAGAAGACCCCGTAACGGAGGGCGACCCCCCGCACACCCGCCAGAGCCTGCTTACCCTTGCTGCCTTCCGGCCCTGGGGGGGTTCACGAGGGTGACGCCGCACGAGGGGTCTGTCCAGCAGTCTATGGCCTGCCGGGGGGATCTTCGCGGCGGGGGTACCTGCCAGCGGTGACCATTGTCCGGACGGTGAACCTCGGCAAACTGTTCCATACCGCTCAGCGTCGAGACGGCCCGAGTACGTCCCGTGCGAAGGTAGCGGCACCCGATCGCCCACGACACGCAGGAAACTCGGTGAGGTCGAGCATGAGCATCAGCATTCGTAACCAGCTCTCTGGGGCTGTGACTGAAATCACTTCAGGCGAGGCGATCAGTGCTGTGAAGATTCGTCTCGCCACCGGGCAGGAAGTGGTTGCCGCGGTGACCACCGAGGCGGTCCGGGAGCTCGGCGTCGCCAGCGGCTCACAGGTCCGGATTCTGATCAAGGCGACGGACGTGTCCCTGGCCGTGGGCGAGGTGTCCGGCCTGAGCATCCGCAACCAGCTCCCCGGCGCGGTCACCGCGATCGACCAGGGCGAGGCGCTGGCCATCGTGAAGGTCGCCATCGAAGGCGGGGAAACAATCACCGCTGCGATCACCAAGGCGGCTGTCGGCGACCTCGGCCTCGCGGCGGGCTCCGCGGTCACCGCCCTGATCAAGTCCACGGAGATCGCCATCGCCGGCCCCTGACCCGGCCGCGGCCCACTCGGCCCACTCGGCCCACTCGGCCCGCTCGGCCCGCTCGGAGCACTCAGCCCGCTCGGCCCGCTGTCTCGATCGCCCTTCGGATCCGATAGTGTGGTCGACGGAGGATTCGCCTAGTGGCCTAGGGCGCACGCTTGGAAAGCGTGTTGGGGGCAACCCCTCGCGAGTTCGAATCTCGCATCCTCCGCCACCGCTGACCAGCGGAAACGAAGGCCCCGGACCGTTCGACGACCGGGGCCTTCGGCGTGCCGTGGGCTCAGAGGATATCGTCGCCGGCCACGCGTGCCTGCTGTCCCTCTCCGACATCCGTCAACTGGCCCACGCCATCGACGAGGGCCAAGCCGTCACCATCGAATACGTCTTCGACAAGGGGATCCTCGGCATCGGTGACAGTGATCGCATCCTGGTCTCACAGCGTTTCGTCGGCCACAGCCCCGCCGCCCGTGAACACGTCATAGCGCTCGCCGGCCGACCGCTCATCGGACCTCAACCGGGCACCCACCCCGTCGCGGCCATCCACCGCTCCTGGCGCACCAAGCCAGGTCTTCCACGGAAGCCCGCGCCCCGTCACGGCCGCATGATCACCAAGGCGTCGGCCATACGACGCAATGGTAAGGGGCACGACACCAAGAGTATGGTCTCTTGTATGGCGACGAAGAAGGTCACGGTGACGATCCCCGAGGATCTGCTGGACGAGATCCGCGCGGAGGCGGCAGAGCGGGGCCTGTCGGCATACGTCGCCGAGGCGCTGCGCTTCAAGCGGGATCGGGACCGCCTTGCGGAACTGGTCGACTGGCTGCAGGAAGAACACGGCCCCGTCGCCGGTGACGAGCGTGCGGCAGCACTCGACGAATTGGCGGAGCTCGACGCCGAACACGAGCGACGCCGCACGACGGGGCAGCACAACGCCGGAGAGGCGGCGTGAAGAAGCGGGGTGCCGAGCAGCGGCCCCTGCGCGTCTTCGTTCTCGATTGCGACGCCCTGGCCCTGGCCGTGCGCGGCGATCGGAAGATGATCGCCTGGCTCGACCTCGCGGCCCGTGGGGAAGCCGAGGTGGTGACGTCTCCGATGACGCTGGTCGAGGCGTACGACGGCAGAACCACCGAGCAGCGCTGGGACTGGGTCCTCTCCCGGCTCAAGGCCGCCGACATCGGAAAGGACGAGGCCCGCCAGGCCCGGCGCCTCCTGGCCGATACCAGGCCGCACGGCCACAAGTACGCGATCGACGCCGTGCTCGCCGTCATCGCACGACAGCAGAAGGGGCAGGTAACCGTCTTCACCTCGGACCTCGATGACCTGGAGAAGCTCCTCCCGCACACCATCGTCGTCAAGAAGGTATGACCCGGCACAAATCTCCGACGGCGCAACGCGCCTCACCGAGCCCGACACCGGATTCGTACTCGTCCGCAACGGATCATAATGCCGCGGGACGTTCTCGGATCGGAGTGTGGCGACCGCAAAGCGTAGTGATCCCGGCTGCTCGACCCACATTCCATACTCCTCATACGTGAGTCCGAGGTAGTCGCGCAACGGCATGGGCCGGCCGGCCGGGGCACCGCCAGCATCGTGCCAGGCAGCCACCCAGTCATCGACCTCGGGGAGCAGCGCTCGCCCCGCAAGGCACGCGTCGAGGAAGGTTGTGGTTCAGACATCGATCCTCCTTCCTGGCACCGCATCTCCTACTGTGACACCTGTGATCTCCTGGCAGGTTGTCGGCTCCGCGAAGGCCCTACTGGAGGGCAAAGAAGACTCGGTTGCTGTCCAGGGCCAGGGTTTCCTCGACGATCCAGGCGCCGCCCTGCACCTGGTCGGTGGGGACGGAGACGCAGACGTTGCCCGATGCCTTGGCGTTCGGGAACATTTCGCTGACGTCGCTGAGGCTGGTCGGGATGACCCCGCAGTGGTCGTCCTCGCCGCCTCTGCCGAAGGTGTTCCCGCCCGAGCCGTGGAAATGGAATGACAGATCGACCCACGGTGTCCCGGAATCGGGCCCATTGTAGGTCAGGTTGACGGGCACCATCACGAACTGCCGGCCGGCGGCGGGGGGATCGTTGAACCTGTTCTTGGCGGTGACCTGGGCGGTCGCGTTCAGGACGGTGGGGCCCAGGGTCACCTGCCAGTCGCCGATCTTGACGGTGGTACCGGCGGGCACGGGCTTCTGCCGGGTGCCGGGGGCGTCGCCGGTGCGTGTCGTGCCGGGGGCTGCCGAACTGTTCGGCTGGTTGACGATGTCGGCTCCCGCTCCGTCCGGATCGATGCTGGCGCAGCCGGTCATCGCCAACGCCACGGCGGCGAGGAGCGAGAGAAGCGCGGGAAAAGCGGTCCGTCCGGCACGCGCCTCAATGGAGGTCGTGATTCTGGATGGCATGAGAAGACGCATTCGATGATCACTTTCTGGGTGTCCTGCGGCGAGTACCGAAAAGGCTTGGACGGACGACCACCGCTGCCGCCGGAGCCGCTTGTGGAGCGAAGAAGGCGGCGGATGGGGGAGGGACGCCGGAGTGGGTGTCCGAGCCGTCCCCCCCGAGCGGCCCGGACGGAGGTCACTGTGGAGGCGCCGGAGCCCAGGGATCAAACATTCAGCTGATAACCAGGGTTATCAGTCTTCCTCATATTATTTCTCTTTATCATAACTATGCTTGCCTGACGCGACCACGGATCGGGCCGTGGGCGGCGCACTGGCGCGAACGGGGGTGAGCACATGCCGGACCTGACCGACGCGGGCACGCTGCTCATCTCGATGCCGGAGATCGCCGACCTCGCCGACGTGCGACGCGCGGTGGTGACCACCTGGCGGCGTCGGCACGCGGACTTCCCTGCGCCCGTCACGGCTCAGGGGCTGGACGCGGGCATCCCGATGTTCCATGCGCCGGACGTCGTGCGCTGGCTCGCCGCGAACCCGCGGCGCGGCAACCGCCGGATCGAGAACGCGGATCTGCGCCTCTACCTGCTGCGCTGCCTGGGCCAGCGGATGGGCGCCCGCACCTTCGTCGCCGCGGCCAGCGCGCTGCTCTGCCTACGCCACCTCGACGACGAGCCGCTCACCCCGACAGCGACGACAGCCGAGGCCGCGATGACCGCCGGGACCGCGATGACCGCCGGGACCGCGATGACCGCCGGGACCGCGACGGCCGCCGGGACCGCGACGGCCGTCGACGCGGAGAAGGTCGATGATCTGCGCGCGTCGCTGCGTGTCCGGGCGGAGCGGGTCGATCCGGACGACCGGCTGCTGCTCTCCGAGGTGACGGCTCTCAGAGCGCACGTGGGCTGGTTGGCTCCCGCCGTCGACGAACTGGTCGAGGCGGCCTACAGCACCCGCGACGCGTTCGAACGGCTGCTCGGCGCCCGCCACCGCCTCAACGTTCCCGAGCTCTACACCGACTCGGTGGTATCCCAGCTGGCGAGCCTGATGGCGCAGCTGTCCGGCGCCCGTGAGCATGCCCGGGATGTCGGGGCCGTGCACGTGGCCGACCCGGCGGCGGGTGCCGGTGACCTGCTGGCCGCCGTCCACTCGGTGATCGGCGAGGCGTACGACGTGCGGATCAGCGGGGCCGAGCCCGACCGGTTCCTCGCCCGGCTGGCCCGCCGCCGGTTCACGGTCGCCGGCGTGAGCCGCCGTGACCTGGACGTTCGTGCCTCGGCCGCGCGCCGCGCGAACGCCGACGCCGTCGTCACCCGCCTGCCGTTCCGGCCGGCGGAGGAGCGCGACGCCGTGGGCGTGCTCGTCGCGGTGCGCCGGATCGCCGACGCGCTGCGCCCACGGCAGACCGCTGTCCTGCTCGGGCCGGCCGAGGCGCTGGTGGACCCGCTGCCGGTGCACCGGCCGGCGGTGCGGCGCCGCGACGAGCTGCTGGCCACCGGCCTGGTCGAGGCGGTGATCCACCTGCCTGGCGGGATGGTCCCGTTCCGGCCGGCCTACCGGACGGCGCTGTGGGTGCTGCGCCGGGAGGAGGACGCGCCGGCGCACGGCCGGGTGCTGCTGGCGGACATCTCCGACCGGGAGCTGACCGACGACGTCGTCGAAACGCTCGTCCTGGACGTCGCGACCTGGCGCCGGGACGGATTCCGCCCGGACGAGCGGCTGCGCGTCCTCGCCTCCCAGGCGGCGATCAGCCAGTTGACGACCCGGCCCGGGGACGCGCCGGTGGCGTTGACGGCGCCGCGTCCCACCGGCGAGCCGAGCCGGCGGGCCGCCCGGGCGGTCGTGCGCATCCGCGAGATGGACGACCGGATCGCGTCCCACCGCGATACCGCGATGACAAGCGGTGTCGCGGTGACAAA
>NZ_CAKKTL010000162.1:0-559 GCF_920664355.1 Protofrankia sp. CiP1_Cm_nod2 | reverse complement strand
GGCGGTGCCGCGATGACGGACCGTGCCGAGGTGACAGGTGGTGCCGCGCCTGGCTTCGGCGGTCTGGTGGCCGAGCGGGCGAATCCGCGTCCCATCCTTACGGCCTCGATCGCCCGGCTGGCCCGCGCCACCGCTCCGGGCGGCCCGCTGCTGCGGATCCTGCCGGGCGCGCGGATCGCGCCGGGCCACGCCCGCCCGGTCGGCAACCATCCCGTCATCGGCGCGCCGGAGCTCACGGGCGCGAATCGCGTCGGCGGCCGACAGATCGACCGGGTCGTTCTCGCCGGCGCCTACCCGCGTGCCGCGCTCACCCAGCCCGGCGACATCGTCGTCACGACCAGCCCTCGTTTCGGGGCGCATCTCGATGAGAGCGGCTATTCGATCATCGAGTTCCCCGCGCGCGGCCTGCGGCTGACGGACGCGGGGCGCGCCGTTCTCACCCCGCGGGTGCTGGCCGCGTTGCTGGCCGCCGCGGCGCCCGCCGGCCGCGCGTCCGGGGCGGTCCGCGCGCCACGCCGGCTGGAGGACCTGTGTGTCGCCGCGCTGCCCGAGCCGGTCG
>NZ_CAKKTL010000161.1:11750-12504 GCF_920664355.1 Protofrankia sp. CiP1_Cm_nod2 | reverse complement strand
GTTGCCGCCCACGCCTCGGCGTCCCGCGGAGAATGTCCCGCCTCGACGAGCCGGATAATCATGAACGCGGAGTCGACCCACTCGGCACCCGCGGCGGGCCACCCCCAGTCGATCACGTGAATCGACTCGCCGGCGCCGATCACGAACTGGTCACCGTGTAGATCGGTGTGGACGAGCCGATCACCTGCCACCGCCTCGGGCGCCCGCGCCGTCCATCGGTCCATGACGTCGACGTCCCAGCCGCTCACCACGTCCGGAGCGATCTCGCACAGGCGGCTCCACCAGTCCCGCACGGTCCACCGCTGGTGCAGCCCGGCAACCCCGGGCGCGGGCAGGCCACCGAGCCGGTCCAGCGTGCGCCCGACCGTTGGAAGATCAGCCGAACCGGGTGTGAGGTCGGCGGACCGGCCAGGCAGGTACTCGAACCCGACGATCAACCAGTCGTCGTCCGCGGTGACGTCCTGCGCGAAGGCCACGGCCGGCGCGATGCCGGCGGCGAGCGTCCCGGCCGTGACCTCGTTTCGCAGCCAGCGCATCCGCATGCTGACTCCGCGGACCGCTTTCACGAACACCGGCCCGTCCTCGCCGTACACGACGGCTGTCAGATCGTTGTTCCGCCCGCCGTCGACAGCGGCCGCCGAGCCCACCGGGCCGAGGTGACGCCCGACCGCCTCGCGCACCGGATCGGGAAGCGAATCCCAGAGGTCCACCATGCCGGCCCCTTCCTGGATCACCGCGGGATTCGCGATCCCTG
>NZ_CAKKTL010000161.1:2618-11485 GCF_920664355.1 Protofrankia sp. CiP1_Cm_nod2 | reverse complement strand
GTTGGGGACGTGGTGGATGAACCGGCCCGCGACCTGGTCGCAGAACACGGCGTACTCCCGGGTGTCGAGCACGAACACGTGCCAGCCGATGTCGACCAGCCGGCTCGGGGCCAGGCCGACGCCCGGGTTCCGCGCGCTGGCGGCCAGGAACGCCAGCATCTGATCAACGATCCGGATGGCGAGGTCGCGGTCTCCCGCAGCCTCGACCACCACCCGGTCGACCAGCCTGTCGAACGCGTCCGGGCGGACCAGGAACCGGGCCGTCATCGCTGCTTCCGGGGCAACCACAGCAGTCATAGCGCGAACTCCTCATGGGAGAAGGAACGGAGCCCCTGCCCGGCGGTTCCGGGCAGGGCCCGCCACGGGGCGATCTTGTCGACGTCGGGTGGGAGATGACGCGCGCCGGCCCGCGGCCACAACCACGGCGGTATCGGGGGGTAGGCGTGGTGCGCGGGCCGGCGCGTGTTCGGGCAGAGGCCCCCTGTCCTGCTCACCAGGCGGACGGCAGGGGGCCTGCGTCTCAGGTCCCCGTACGGGGAGAGGGGAACGGGAAGGTGATCGGGACCACGCGGCCGTCGAGCCCGTGGCTTCTCGCGTGGTGATCCGCGGCGGCCGCGGTCGGGAACGGCAGGCGGACCTCGACCGGCCGCTGCTCCGGCCCGTAGACCACGACGGCGTACAACACCGCGTCCGCCGGAACACCGCTGCCAGCGTCGGTCCCGGTCGGGGGTAAGGCGTGCCGGTGGATCCGTGCCGCCACGGGCGGTCGACGGGTGCAGGTCTTCGGCGGTGCCACGACATCTCCTGTTCGTGTCTCGTCCGCGTGGTCGGCCGGTTATCGTGCCGACGCGCCACATTCCATGACGGTGCGCGACAGTCGACCAGCTGTGACGGGATGAGCTGCCGTTGACACACCCGTCACGCACACCTCACGCACGTGTCGTCACGCCATGAAGGAGGGCACACAGGTGGACGATCAAACCGCGGTCGAGGCGCGTGGGCACGCCGCGGCCGGTGACATCCGGTCCGCGCGGGATGCGCTGGACCGGATGCGCCGGGCGGCGGTCGAGCTGCCGGCACGGCCGGGGATGTCACCGTTCGGACCTGCGGCGGCGGACATGTTCGCTGGCGGGGTCCTCGCCCGGATCGGCGCCGGGGCCGAGGCCGAGCCGGTCACCCGGACCGCGGTGGGGCTGTACGACTCCGGTTGCGGTGGCTTCGAGGAACGTGGCCATGCCCTGCTCGCCCTGTCCGCCCGGCCCCGTCTCGCCCTGACCACCGGGAGCGCCCTGTGACCCTGCACTTCGGACCGCCGTCCCCCGGTCGGCAGATCCCCACGCTGGTCACCGAACGGCTGATCCTGCGGGACTGGCGTGCCGAGGACATCACGCCCTACTCGCGGATGACGCAGGAGCCGGAGATGTCCCGGTACACCGGTGGCGGTCCCATGGACGAGGAGGCGGTGTGGCGTCATGCCGCGTTCCAGCTCGGCCACTGGGCGTTGCGCGGGTTCGGCATGTGGGTCGTCCGGGACCGGTTCACCGGTGAGTTCATCGGCCGTGCCGGGCTGTACGAGGAGCTGGGCTGGCCGGGCGTCGAGGTCGCCTGGACGGTACGGCGGGACCGTTGGGGGCAGGGCCTGGCGCCGGAAGCCGGGACGGCGGCGGTGGAGTTCGCCTTCCTCCACGTCGGCGTCGACCGGGTCGTCTCCATCTGCCATCCGGACAACGCCCGCAGCCGCCGGGTCATGGAGAAGGTCGGCCTGGCTCTCGACGGCGCATGGTCGCTCCACGGCCGGCCGAGCGTCGTCTACGCCATCACCCGGGAGGCGTGGGCGGCGCGTAGCGTCTGATCAGGGCAGGGCTGGGACGCGTTCGAGGGTGCCCTGGACCGGCTGTGGGCTGATCAGCAGGTTCAGGATCGGGCAGGTGCGTTCCACCGCCTCGCGCAGCCTGCTGATCTCCTCGTCGGACGCGGGGGAGGACAGCCGTACGGCGTAGCGCAGGTCGTGGGGGTAGACCGGCAGGTCCTCGTAGCCGGGCTCGCCGGCGCGCGGGTCGAAGATGGCGGTGACGTCGATGTCGAGGGAGTCCAGGGGGACGCCGAGGGTGGCCGCCTGGATCAGGTAGGTGTGGGTCAGGCAGCTGCCCAGCACGCCGAGCTGGATCTCCGGCGAGGTCGGGCCCAGGTTGTGCCCGGCCAGATCCGGCCCGCTGTCGCTGATGATCTGGAATTCGCGGGCCCGGATGCGGCGCACGCCGGTGCGCCCCTCCGCGGTGACGGTCGCCGAGACGGCCAGCGGCTTGGCCTCGCCGGCGGTCACCCGCTCCCGATGGGCGAGGACGGCGTCGCGTTTGCCGATCAGGTACTCACTCAGCCCGCTCACCAGGTGGTCCTCTCGTCGTCGGTCCGTCGTCGTTCAGTATGCCGGGCGTGATCCGCCGAGTTCCGTAGCACCCCCGTGGCCGCACACGGCCGTGCGGGTGACGCGGGCGGGAACCGCGTCATCCGCACGGCGCGCTCAGTCGAACAGGTCCGGCTGTTCGGCGGTGATGACGTCCCAGTAGGGGGCGAAGCTGAAGCCGCCGAAGGAGCGGCTGCGGCCCAGCGGCTCGGCGACCTCGTGCCGGACGAGCTTCGGGCGGCCGGCGGCTTCGGCGAGAAGCTGCGCGTGCGCGCTCTGGTCGGCGGTGACGAACAGCCACGCGGCCTCCTCCACGGACCGGCCGACGGTGAGGAAGCCGTGGTTCTGCAGGATCACGAGCTTGTTCGGTCCCAGCGCCTCGGCGATGTTGCGCCCCTCGGCCTTGTCGAGGACCACGCCGTTGAAGTCGGCGTAGAGCGAGTGGCTGCCGTAGAAGGTGAGGGCGTCCTGGGTGATCGGGTCGAGCAGCCGGCCGAGGGACGACCACGCCTTGCCGGCCAGGGCGTGCGCGTGTGCCGCGGCGACGACGTCCGGACGGGCGGTGTGCACCTGGGAGTGGATGGCGAACGCGGCCGTGTTGACGGGACGGTCGCCGATGACGATGTCGCCGTCGTGGCTGACCAGCAGCAGGTCGGAGACCTTGATCTGGGCGAACGGCACGGCGAGCGGGTTGACCCAGAAGTGGTCGGGCAGCTCCGGGTCACGCGCCGTGATGTGGCCGGCGATACCGTGGTCGTAGCCGAATTTCGCGAACAGCCGGAAGGCGGCGGCCAGCCGCTGCTTGCGGTGCAGCCGTATCTCCTCGACGGATCCCTCGGGCTCAGGGTGTTTCGGGACGTTCTTCTGGTCGGCCACGCGCAGCGGGGTCCGCCGGAACTGCTCGCGGATGCTGGGGGCGAGGCTGGTGCTGGTGGACATGCCCTGATCTCCTTGGCGTGACCTCGGAAAGAATCTCGGGAAGGACCGTCGTCGCGGCACGCGCACCGTCTGCCGGCATTCCCGCGTGCTCCCCGCTCATCCGAGCGGCGGATCGTGTCGTAGTGACTCCAGGAACATCAGCGTGCTGGCGGCCACCGTCCGGTGGCCGGGCCCGGTGATCACATCGTGCTGGCCGGGTACCACGGTGAGCCGCGCGCGGGGGGCGGTACGAATGATCATCTGGGTGAGCGGCAGCGGGCTCACCTGGTCGTCCACCCCGTGGATGAGCAGGATGGGCAGATCGGGCAGGGCCCGCGGGACCGGGTACACCGAGGCGTAGGGGTAGGCGCCGTCGACGGCGACGTCCTCGCTGTTCCTGGCGCCGCCGTCGGCGCTGAGCGGGCGTTGCAGCAGCGGCAGCCCGAGCAGGACCACGCCGTCCGGGCGCAGCGCCGGGGAGCCCGCCAGGGTCAGCGCGCGCAGCCCGCCGATGTCCGAGCCCAGCAGGATGAAGGGCGCGCCGGGGATACGTGCTTCGGCCAGTGTCGACACGCTGGCGCCGGGCTCCTCCGAGACGGTGGTGGTGTAGCCGTCGAGGGCCAGCCGCAGCCGGAGCCCCTCGAAGGACACGACTGTCTCGTCCCGACCGGTCAGGATGAGGACGGATCCGCGGCCGGAGGGTACGCCGGGCGAGGCCTCGAGCGTGGTGGTCAGTGACGCGGCGCTACCGGCCGCGTGTCCGTGGATGCCGGTGGATGGCCGTCTCGACGCGAATGTCACGGGCGGCGCGGATGTCATTGTGCATCTCCTGTCGTCGGGTGGGAGCTGTCGCGATGGCCGGCGTGGATGCGTGCCGTTGTTTTTCTTCCGCGTCCCAGGGGGGATGGAAACGAAACGTGCGGGAAACACGTGCTTTCGTCCTGCGGAAGGAAGGCGACAGTCCGTGAGCGGTCAGGCAGCGAGCGGGCGTGTGGTTATCGACGGAAGAAAAGAAGGCCCGGACAGGCTGCTGACGCGACCCGCAACAGATCAATGTGACCGCGGGTCACGAGGCGGGACTCGGTATGCACACGGTCCACAATGCGTGTGATGTGGGCTTGATGTCAATACTCGCCCCGGTCGGGCACGGGACATCCGACGGCGCGCCGGCGGCCTGGCGCGCTGCCCGGCCGGGCGGCCGGCGGCCTGGCGCGCTGATGGACCGTGGGTGCCCGGTGGGCCATGCTCCTACGTCGTGGCTACTTCCAGCGGTCGCCACTACCGGTGGCCGTTACTCCGGTGGACGTCGCCGCTGGCCGCGTCCACCCGGATGGGCGAGGCCACCACAGGTGACGGCCGCATGGGACGGAAGGACGGCGATGGGCGATTTCGTCGGGGCGATCGACCAGGGCACCACGAGCACCCGTTTCATGATTTTCGATCATGACGGTAACGAGGTCGCCCGCCGCCAGCTCGAGCATGCCCAGATCCTGCCGCGCGCCGGCTGGGTCGAGCACGACCCGGTGGAGATCTGGGAGCGCACGGCCGCCGTCGTCGCGGCGGCGCTGGCCGACGCCGGCCTCGGCGCCGCCGACCTGGCCGCGCTCGGCGTCACCAACCAGCGCGAGACCACGATCGTGTGGGACCCGCGCACCGGCCGGCCCTACCACAACGCGATCGTCTGGCAGGACACCCGCACCGACCGGATCGTGGCCGCGCTGGAGCGCGACGGCCGCGGCCAGGTGATCCGGAGCAGATCCGGCCTGCCACCGGCGACCTACTTCTCCGCGGGCAAGATCGCGTGGATTCTCGACAACGTCGACGGCGTCCGCGCCGCGGCCGAACGGGGCGAGGCCGTCTTCGGCACCGTGGACAGCTGGCTGCTGTGGAACCTCACCGGCGGTCCGCGCGGCGGGCTGCACGTGACGGACGCCACCAACGCCAGCCGCACCATGCTGATGGACCTGCGCACCCTCGACTGGGACGACGAGCTGCTGGAGCTCTTCGGCGTCCCGCGGGCGATACTCCCGGTGATCCGGCCGTCGGCCGACCCGGCCGGCTACGGCTCGACCACCGCCGCCGGGCCGCTGCGCGGCGAGGTCGCGCTGACCGCCGACCTCGGCGACCAGCACGCCGCCACCGTCGGGCAGGTCTGCTTCGCCCCCGGGCAGGCCAAGAACACCTACGGCACCGGCAACTTCCTCCTGCTGAACACCGGGACGCGGGCGGTGCCCTCCCGGCACGGGCTGCTCACGACCGTCGGCTACCGCTTCGGCGACGACGACCCGGTGTACGCGCTGGAAGGCTCGATCGCCGTCACCGGGTCGGCCGTGCAGTGGCTGCGCGACCAGCTCGGCATCATCGGCAGCGCGGCCGAGAGCGAGACGCTGGCCGCGACGGTGCCCGACAGCGGCGGGATCTACTTCGTCCCGGCCTTCTCCGGGCTGTTCGCGCCGTACTGGCGTTCCGACGCGCGGGGCGCCGTCGTGGGGCTGTCGCGCTTCCACACCGGCGCCCATCTGGCCCGCGCCGCGCTCGAGGCGATCTGCTACCAGAGCCGGGACGTGGCCGAGGCGATGCGGCTGGACTCGGGGGTGGCCCTGGACGTCCTGCGGGTCGACGGCGGGGTGACCGCCAACGACCTGTGCATGCAGATACAGGCGGACATCCTGGGCGTCCCCGTCAGCCGTCCGGTGGTCGCCGAGACGACGGCGCTCGGCGCCGCGTACGCCGCCGGCCTCGCCGTGGGCTTCTGGAAGGACACCGGTGAGCTGGCCACCCACTGGCGGGAGGGGCGCCGCTTCGAGCCCCGCTGGTCGGCGGACCGGCGGGAAAGCGGCTACGCGGGCTGGCGCAAGGCCGTCGAACGCACCCTGGACTGGGTGGACGTGGACCCCGGCCCCGGTGGTCGGTAACGGTCATGATTCCGCTGGTTCCAGCCACGGCGGAATAGCCGGAACAATCGTGCCGGCGGTGCCGGTGTGCGGTAGGCGACATACGGCCGCGCGAGCGCTTTGCCGTTGTCCTGGACGGGTAGATCATACCTCGCTGGAAACCCGCCGCCGCGGGGGCGCGGCAGGGTGACGGGTTGCGCCCGGGTGGGTGCCCTCCGTCCGAAACACGGCCGTTACCATGTTACCTCGCTGCCGTGCGTCGTCTGTTGTTTCCGTCACGCATTGACATCCCCGGGATCTGTCGCGGGCCGCATGCTAACGTCGATCATGCGTTACCGCCCGGTGCGGTCGACCGGCCGATAATACAGGGCCATCTCGCCGTCCATCTCTCGTGTACATTCATTTTTCTCCAAGTATTACTCGCGGAGGATCCGTGGCGAAGTCGAAATGGCAGAAGCAACTCAAGAAATACGACAGGCGGCTGCTTGAGGGTCAGTCCTTCGGCGAGGAACAGAAGACCGACTACCCGTTCGGCTGGTATTTCGCCAGGTACAGTGAGGATCTCGAGCCGGGCCAGGTGGCGCCGGTCGAGTTCATGTCGCACCAGTTCGCGCTCTTCCGCGGGAAGAGCGGGCGGGTCGGCATGGTCGACAGCCAGTGCTGCCATATGGGCGCCGACCTCGGCCGCTGCGGCACCGTGGTCGAGGACCGGATCAAGTGCGGCTACCACGCCTGGGAGTTCCGGACCGACGGCGGCTGCGAGGTCATCCCCGGGCTGGACCAGGCGAAGATCCCCCCGCGGGCCGGCCAGCGCGCGATCCCCGTCCGGGAGCACGCCGGGAACATCTGGTTCTGGTACGGCCCCGAACCGGTCGGCGAGTTCGTCGAGGTGCCCTACGCCGACTCCAAGAAGTACCTGAACCTCAAGGGCCAGATCTACACCGCCCGGGGAACGCTGCTGCCGGTCGCGGAGCACGTTTCCGACATCTACCACTTCCCGGTCGCGCACAAGGGCGCGGGACGGCTGGAGTACTCCATCCTGGTGAACAAGGAGGACCGCCTGGAATACCAGCTGCGGCCCGCCGACGAAACCGGCATGAAGAAGGTCCAGCGCTGGTTCCGGCCGTACGCGTTCATCGAGATGATCGGGCCGTCCGCGTCGCTCTACCGGACGCAGAAGGACGCCACGGTCGACCGCTCCGGCCCGCTGCTGACAATTGTTCTCGGCGGCACCCCCGTCCGAGACGACCTGATGTTCTTCGGCTACCGGGTCATTGTCCGCAAAATACTCCCCGGCCCGCTGTTCGCGCCGCTCAACCACCTCATCGCGCGCATGATGTGGCTGACGGTCCGGCGGAACGTCTACGCCGACATCGACGTGCTGCGCTGGCTGCGGCATCCCGAGAAAACCCTCTGGGTGAAGCCGGACGGCCCGTCCGTCCGCGAGTTCCGCGCCTTCTTCCAGCGCCGTATCGCGCCCGGCTGGCGTTTCGGCGACCCGCTGCCGGCGGAATCCGCCGTCAGCGCGTAGCACCCGTCAGGCCGCGCGGACGGCGCCCGCGACGCCCGCGGGCCGGGCGGCCGGTGACCGGTACCGGTTGAACGTCGGGTCCCTGGTGGGGGCGACCGGACGTCCAACCGGCGCCGGTGAGGCCCGAGACGACCCGGGCCCGCGGCAGCGCGGGATCCCGGCGGGCCGTCACGCCCGCGAGCGCCATGTGTGCAGGCCCGGGCAGCCCTTCTGCGGCTGCCCGGCGGCCGAGCGCGATCCACCCGCCTGTAAAGTCGCTGGCCACGCACACATGGGGGGAACCATATGCTGGCTTTTTGTATATTATTAACTACAATCGCCATGATTGTCGGATTTGTTGGACTGGTGCGCGGTCGCCTGCACCAGGCGCGAATCCACAACCGCCGGAGCGCCGGAATCGTCACCGGAGCGAGTCTCCTGGGGCTCCTCGTCCTCACGGCGCTGGCTCCGGAGAGTAACCAGACGGTGGTGTCGGCCGCTCCGAGGGCGTCCGTGAGCTCATCGCCCACGTCCACGCCGTCGACCGTCGGCACTCCGCTGCCTCCGGCCGAGCCGCTGGCCGTCAGCAGCCCACCGACACAACCGCCTGTACCCGTCGTGACGGCGCCCGCCCCTCCCGCCCCTCCCGCCCCTCCCGCCGCCACGATCTCGACGCCACGATCCGCGCCACACACGACCGTGCCCGCGCGGACACCCGCACGGGCCGCCGCGGCCCCCGCGCGGCCGACGGCCACCACAGCGGCGGCCGCGCCTCTCGCCGTCTGCGATCCGGCCTATCCGGACGTGTGCCTGAAGGACGGGATCGGCGACTACGACTGCGCGGGCGGTTCCGGGAACGGCCCCAACTACGTCACCGGGCCGGTCCGGGTGCTTTCCCCGGACCCGTTCGGCCTCGACAGCGATCACGACGGCGTCGGTTGCGAGAAGCCCTGAGGCCGATGTGGCCAAGTTGGTCCGGTCGGGGCCTACCCGTGGGCCCCGACCCCGCCGGAGCCTGGTACATTCGGACCCGTCGCAACGCACAGCACGCGACACGCGCCGCTAGCTCAATTGGCAGAGCAGCAGACTCTTAATCTGCGGGTTCGGGGTTCAAGTCCCTGGCGGCGCACCCGTTCTGACC
>NZ_CAKKTL010000161.1:0-2201 GCF_920664355.1 Protofrankia sp. CiP1_Cm_nod2 | reverse complement strand
TGCGGTTGTTACTCTTGGTGATGACTGTCTGAAGATCAATGTACCCAACGGTGTACCCATCTGCAATCGATCATTGTTGGTCGGTGTCGGTGTCGGTGTCGGTGTCGGTGGGGTCGGGGCCTCCGGCTTCGTCCGCGTTGTCGTCCTCTTCGTCCGTGGACCTGTCGCCGGTGAACAGGTGGTCCAGACGGCCCACGGCGTCCCGTTGGGTCTCGGGCATGACGTGGGTGTACGTGTTCATGGTCAGTTGGATGGTCGAATGTCCGAGTAGTTCCATGACCGTGCGCGCGGGCACGCCTTCGGAGAACAGCATCGAGGCGAACGCATGACGAAGATCATGTAGACGGAGCCAGGGGAGCCCGGCCTTTTCCCGAAGCTGATCGAACCGGCGGTTGACGTTCCGTGGTTCCAACGGGGTACCGATCGACGAGGTGAACACGAGACCCGTCTCAGCCCAGCCGTCTCCGCGTTCGAACCGTTCGCCCGCCTGCATCACCCGATGCTGACGCAGGAGCTCCACCAGCCGAGCCGCACTGTCACTCTGGATGGCCGACGTGCGCCGTCGGGACATGCTGCTTCGTTCATCATTCGTGCTCGGCGCACTCGCCGGCCCCAGCCGAGATTGGCTGTTGACCAGCCTGGACGCCGCCGACGCCGGCCGGCCCGCCCACGCGGACATGGCCGCGGTCGAGTCCATCCGCACCATGTTCGGCGTGTTCCAGGAAATGGACGTCATCCAAAGCGGCGGTGACATCGCCCGGCGCACCGTCGCCCAGTACCTCACCGAACACGTCCTCCCGCTCCTGCAGGAATCCCACCCCGAGCCCGTCCGCCAAGCCCTCTTCGAGGTCGCCGCCGAACAGACCTATCTCGCCGGCTGGATGGCGTTCGACTCCGGCCAGCACGGCATCGCGCAGCGCTACCTGATCCAGTCCCTCCGGCTCGCCGACGCCGCCGGTAACCGGATGCTCGGCGCCCATGTCCTGGCTGGCCTCTCCGACCAGGCAACCCAACTCGGCCACCCCGACGAAGGGCTCCGCCTCGTCCGCGCCGGCCGCCACGGTCTGCGTGGTCTGTGTGCTCCCGCCGCCCTGACCGACCTGTACGTGTTGGAAGCCCGCGCCCTGTCAGTCCTGGGCCGCTCCACCGACACCGCCGCGACGATCGCGCAGGCCGAAAAGACCTTCGATCTCATCAACCCGGCGAACGAACCCGAATGGGCAAAGTTCATCGACGAGCCCTACGTCACGGGGGAGATCGCGAACAGTCTCCGCGACATCGGCGACCCAGCCGAGGCCCACCGTTACGCCCGCCAGTCTGTCGAAGCCGCCCGCAAGCAGAACCGGGGACGCCGCGGGGCGCTGAGCCAAACTGTCGTCGCCGTCAGCTTCACCCAACAAAACGACCTCGAAGGCGCCATCACCGCCGGCCACACGGCGATCGACATCGCCGCCGGAGTCCCCACCTCCGCCCGCTACGTCACCGCCATGACCGACCTGCGGAAACGACTCGTCCCCTACCAGCGCGACGCCCACGCCCGCGAGCTTGTCTCCCGCATCGACCGCACCGCGCTTGCCAGCGCCGCGGCCTGACCACAACGGAGCCGACCGACGATCAGAGGCGCGGCCGGACGGACGACATTGGCTATGTACGAGGCTGACTGACTGCCGAATTATTCGTTTTAGGATCAAGGCGGTGGCGGTCCGCGCCGCGCGACCGGCTGCGCGCGGCCTGGCGGCCGTGCTCGCCGGGCGCGTCGCATCCCGCCGCCGCACAGAACCCAGGCCAGGAGTAGCAGGCACGCTGACCATTCTCGGTAAGCCGCGGCGCGCTGTTCGGGTCGACCGTCGCCGGTCGGGCGAATCCATACCGTACCGAGCGGCACGGATTCGCGCTGTTGGTCCTGTTCCGTGGTCAGCCTCACCGACCATCCGGATGCGTTCCACGACGGGCGCGTTCGCAACCAACGGAGACGATCAGCGCGAACGCCAGAAGCATACGAAAACCGAGCAATGGGCACGCCAGCGGGCAGCCGGGAGACAGTAGGGGTCGCTTCGCTCCCCGGACAGCCCGACCCCTCACCCTAGGCAAAGGCGAGACCATCTATGGTCGCCTTCCGAGAAAGCGGCAACAATTTTGGATGCCCATCGGTGGCATTGGTGGACTGTTCACTGGGCGGCGGACAACGTTTGAGCTTCCTC
>NZ_CAKKTL010000160.1:11876-12503 GCF_920664355.1 Protofrankia sp. CiP1_Cm_nod2 | reverse complement strand
ATTGCGCCCTGAAGCGCGTAGAAAGGAGCCGTCTGAAGGTAGGCGGGCAAATTTCTTGACACGTGCGTGCTGCACGGATGATGGAGGACCGGTCCCCTCTTGGTACGAGGGGCCGGCGGCCCTCCGGCGTCGCCCTGTGGGGGGAGGCGCCTAGCCACCCCGAGGTGCGTTAGCTGAAGACTTGTCGTGCCGAGCGTCGGGGAAAAGGCGGTGTAAGAACCGTCAGGCGGGGACCAGGAAGACGAACGAAAGTGAACCACCGCTGACGTGTCGAAACGTGATAGGGAGACATCGAAACCGGGGTGTTAGTGTGGCTCCGGGATGAGCCTGGCGGGTGCCCACTTATTGGCTAGGCGGTGTCCGGCATGCAGGTGGCGTGAGCCTGGTCTGCGGCGTCCGTGTGGAACAGGGGAAGGTGCTGGCCGAAACCGTCCGACCCGTGTCCCAGGTCGGCAAGAGGGAGTGCGCTGAACGGCTGCAACCGGATAGGCGTCGAGTACCGTCGCGTGCCAGCCCGGCGGACCAGCCCGTAGTAGTGATGAAGCCCCTGTAATGGGGGTAGAGCGAAGGGGCTGGCTCATCCAGGCGAGTTCTTCGAGCAACCAGGCGTATGCCTGGGAGGAGACG
>NZ_CAKKTL010000160.1:10032-11379 GCF_920664355.1 Protofrankia sp. CiP1_Cm_nod2 | reverse complement strand
AGTGAACAAGTCAGGTCCGAAACAGAGACCGTATGTGATTTCCAAGTGGACCGTGTGGGAGGCGTATCAGCAGGTCCGGCTAAACAAGGGAGCTGCCGGGGTCGACGGGCAGTCCATCGAGGACTTCGAGAAGGACCTTGAGAACAATCTGTACAAGGTCTGGGTGCGGATGTCCTCGGGGAGCTACTTCCCGCCCCCGGTGCGGGCTGTGGAGATACCGAAGCCGCATGGCCAAGGGTCGAGGATCTTAGGTGTACCCACCGTGGCCGACCGGGTTGCCCAGACCGTGGTCGCCCTTACGCTGCAACCCCGCACGGAGTCGATCTTTCATAACGACTCGTATGGGTATAGGCCGGGGCGGTCGCCGTTGATGGCGGTCGGAAAGTGCCGCGAGCGGTGCTGGCGGATGGACTGGGTGCTTGAGTTTGACATTTCCCTGTTCTTCGACTCCGTCGATCACGACCTTGTGGTCAAAGCGGTGGAGGCGAACACCACCCCTGAGCAAAAATGGGTGGTGATCTACGTCCGGCGGTGGCTGAAAGCCCCGACGGTATGGCCCGATGGCAGGACGGTCGAGCGGGACCGAGGTACCCCGCAGGGATCCGCGGTGTCACCCGTGCTGGCCAACCTGTTCTTGCATTATGCCTTTGACGCCTGGATGGGGCGGGAGTTTCCGACCCTGCCGTTCGAGAGGTTTGCCGACGACGCGGTCGTGCACTGTGTGACCGAAAAGCAGGCCCGGTACGTGCGGGTCAAGCTGGCGGAGCGCATGAAGGAGAGCGGGCTGCACCTGCACCCCGACAAGACCCGGATCGTCTACTGCCAAGACGAAAACCGACGTGAGGCGTATGGCAACACGTCGTTCTCGTTCCTCGGCTACACGTTCCGGGCGAGAGGCGCCCGTGGGAAGGGCGGGCGGACGTTCTCCAGCTTCCAGCCGGCGGTGAGTCGGGACGCCCTCAAGAAGATGGGGGGAGTGGTCCGCCGGTGGCGGATCCACCTGCGCACGACCGATGACATCGCGACGCTCGCGGCGTGGCTGAATCCGGTCATTCGTGGCTGGGTGAACTACTACGGGGAGTTCTACCGCTCCGAGCTGTACCGCTTACTGCAACGCATCAACACCTACCTGGTGCGATGGGCTCGACGGAAGTTCAAACGTCTCAGGTCGTTCAAGAAGGCCAAAAGATGGTGGAATGGGCTGATTTGTAAACAGCCTCGCCTGTTCGCCCACTGGGCGTGGTGCACCAGTTTCTGAAGGACTGGGTGGGACGAGCGCAGTAACGGGAGACTGTTACGCTGCGTTCTGTGGGGGCCCGGGGGCGAAATCCCCCCGGGCTACCCGGC
>NZ_CAKKTL010000160.1:0-9892 GCF_920664355.1 Protofrankia sp. CiP1_Cm_nod2 | reverse complement strand
GGAATCGTCCCTGGTCAGCGCCCGGGTGGCGACCGGCCGGACGGCGATTTCAGGGCCCGGAACCAAGATCAATCGGTTCGTATGCTGGTACACATGGTCCACCGCGCTGCGTATTTAGCCTCTGGCCTGGTCAAATAGGTTTTACCTATGGGGTTGGGATGATGTAAGGGACTCCATCGCCGCAGGTCAGCGCGCATGAGAGGCCGGTTCGTACAATGCCGGGCCTCCTGAACTGACCAGCATTGACGGTCACTCTCGGTGCCAGGCGCTGTTCGTCGGGCATCCGCCGCGGCCGTCCGGCGTCGATTCTGGACGTCGCCGCCCGCTACACCACCGCCAAGCCCGTCTGACCCGGGTCGCAGGAGGACGCCCGTGGCGCGCGGGCGGTCAGCCGATCACGGCGGGTGCGAGCGCCGCGGTCGTCAGCCGGGTGGGGCTACCTGTGCCGTCGGCCGGGATGGTCCACAGATCCGAGCCGTAGTCACCGGCGAGAGCGTAGACGAGGGTGCTGTTGTCGAGCCAGACGGCCTGGTCGTCAACACTTCGGTGTTCGCCGAGCGGTGTCTCCCGCATGTCGCGCAGGTCGAGGACGTACTCCCGCCACGGCGCGTCCGCGGAGGCTTCCGGCACCCGTTTCTTGAACGCCAGCCGGGTGCCGTCGGGCGACAGCGACGGGCACTCGACGTTCTCGCGCAGGGTGGTCACGGTCCTGGCCCGGACGTCCCCGCGCACCAGGTAGGTCTTCCCGCGGGTGGCCAGGGTGGCGTAGAAGTGGTCGTCGTCGGCGAACGTGACGCCCCAGAAGTTGACGTCAGCGCCGCGGTACGCCTTATCATCCATGATCACCTGGTAGTCCTCCAGCGACTGCTGAAGCGTCCAGGTGCGGGTGTCGAGGATCGAGGTGCGGGTGGAGAACTGGGTACCCGCGTAGGAGTCACCGCTGACGAACACCGTCCACGCCACCATCCGGCCGCTGGGCGAGACCCGCGCCCGGGTGGGGATGCCGCCCAGCGGGAAATGCCGCTGTTCACGCAGCTCCGCGTCCAGCACCACCGCCCGGTATCTCTCCTCGAGCGTGCCCGGCAGCCGCTGCAGGCAGATGCCGGTACCGGCGGCGGCGTAGAAGCGCAGGCAGTGGACATCCGACGCGGTGCGCGGGCCGGCCGGCGCCGACGCGGCCACCGACACCAGCTCGTCCCGTTGCGGGCCCCAGAGCATGTTGCGGAAGACCAGCCGTTGTTGCCCGGTCGAGCCGGTGCCGGTGCCGGTGCCGGCGCCAGGGCCGGCGCCGGTCCCGGCCAGCGTGACCCGGCCGGCGGCCACCGACGGGCCGTCCTGCTGTTGGCGGTCCCTGAGCGCACCGCGCTCGGAGGCGTACCGCACCCAGCCGACGGAGACACCGCCGAGCAGGACGACGGTCAGGAACAGTACGACCAGCCGGGCGCGGTCCGTCATGTCGCGGCTCCCCGCGATGCCGCCGTCCCCAGTGCCCGCAGGGGCCGCGCAACCGCGCCCAACGTGACGCAGGCCGCCAGCGCGACCGTCGCGGAAGCCAACGCCGCGCGGTCCCCCCAGGCCGACCAGGCGGCCCCGAAGAGCAGCGAGCAGGCGAACCGGGCGCTTCCCTGCGCGGTCTGCACCAGGGCCAGGCCGCTGGAGCGCAGCCGCGCGGGCACCGAGACCGCGGCGGCGGCCATCAGCACCCCGTCCGTCGCGGCGTAGAAGGCGCCGTGCAGGACGAGGACGACGGCCAGCAGCGCCGCGTCGCCCACCGGCACGAGCAGCAGCCCGTACGCCACCAGCAGGCCGACGTGCCCGGCGAGAAAGACCCGCCAGCGACCGAACCGGTCGGCGGCCTGTCCGAACGGCACCGCCAGCAGCAGGAACGTCCCGGCCGTGGCGACCGGCAACAGCGGGAACCACTCCCGCGGCATGGCCAGGTCGCGCTGCAGCATCAGATAGAGGAAGGAGTCGCTGACGGTGGCCAGGCCGAGCAGCAACGCGCACAGCGCCAACCAGCGCAGATCGGGGCGACGCAGCAGGCCGAACGCCGCGCGCGCGGAGACGGCCGCCTCCTCCCGCGCGTCCTGGGCCGTCGCGTCCTGGGCCGTCGCGTGGCCGCGGCCCGGGGCGAACAACAGCAGGACCGCCAGGCCCGTCATGGCGATACAGAAGCTCACCATGAACAGGGCGTCGAATCCGTCAACCGCGGCCCGCATCACGAAAAAGGCGATGATCGGGCCCAGCAGCGCGCCCGCGGTGTCCATCGCCCGGTGTATGCCGAACGAGCGGCCCTGGGCTTCGGCCGACGACGCCAGGGAGATCATCGCGTCGCGCGGAGCGGTCCGCAGCCCCTTGCCGGTCCGGTCGGCCGCGAGCACCACACCGATCGACGCCACCCCGTGCGCGAGGAGCAGCGCGGGCTTGCACAGCGCGGACAGCCCGTAGCCGACCGCGGCGACAGCCTTGTGCCGTCCGCCGCGGTCGGCGAGATGGCCGCCGACAAGGCGGACCAGCGTGCTGAAGCCGTTGTAGATGCCGTCCAGCAGGCCGAAACCCAGCGGTGAGAGGCCCAGCTCCGCCACCAGGTAGAGCGGTAGGACAGCGGTGACCATCTCGGCCGAGACGTCGGTGAGCAGGCTCACCGTTCCCAGCACGAGGACCGTGCGCGGCAGCGCCCGCGCGACGGCCCGCGGTGTGACGCGAGGGGTGGGCGCCGCGGCCTGCTGGCCCGGGTCGGTACCCGGGCCAGCAGACGTGGGGACGGTGTACGCGTCCGCGAGGTACACGGACGCTAGCTCCAGATGCCGGTGATGTCCGACGCACTGGCGGCGTTACCCGCGTGTGTCGTCAGACCGGCCAGGTCCTCCAGGGTGCGCAGCAGGTTGTAGTGGTTGTAGGTCGTCGACGAGGAGCTGCCCGCGGTGACGTGCTGCCCGTAGAGCACCGTGGGGATGTGGTTGCCGTTGAGGCTGTTGTCCTCGTCGAAGGTCACGATGAGCAGGCTGTTGTGGGTCGTGGCCCAGGTGGCATAGGCGCCGAGCTTGTTCTGCAGCCAGGTGTCACCGGTGCTCACGGAGCAGTCGTGCATGTCGTTGCACAGGTTCGGGACGACGAACGATATCTTCGGCAGGGTCGAGTAGCTGGTCGGGAACTGGGCGAACGTGTGGGCGGTGTTCGTCGGCACGTTGCTGAACCCGAACCAGGGGTTGTGCTTCCGCGCGTACTTCGTGCTGCTGTTGGTGCAGATCGTCGAGCCCTGGGAGGGCAGGCCCTCGTTGTAGCTGCCCCAGGCGAGACCGGCCGCGATCAGCTCGGAGCCGAGGTTGGCGGCGCTGCTGAACCCGGGCGTGTAGCAGCTGTCGCTGGTGATGCCCTGGGTTCCCCCGGAGAAGAGCGCCATGTAGTTGGGCTGGCTGGGGTGGGTGATGGCGTACGACGCGGTGAGGTTCGCGCCGCCGGTCTTCAGTGAGTTGATGTAGGGAGCGCTGGAGCTGCCGATCACCTGGGAGTAGGCGTGGTTCTCAAGCACCACGACGACGACGTGGTCGGGTGTGGGGAGCGCCGCGGCGTGCGCGGGCTCCGCGCTCCACACACCAATCGACGCGACGGCCAGCACGACGGCGGCACCGAGCATGCTCAGTAGCCAGCGTGGACGCCGGACAGCAACGGCAGGGGACACGGGCGGACCTCCAGAATGGGTCAGGGGGAAAGCAGTGCCTGGCTGGGGAGCGAAGCCAGATTAGTGACGTTCCGCATCATCGTCAGTGCACCGGCAGCGACGGCTCAGCAAACAGGAGACGTCAAATTCCCCACCCGCCGGACTCGTTCTCGAGGGATGACCCGCCGGCTACCACGGGAAACGCCTGGACGAGTAGGAGTGACCGGCAATAGGCGCGGGTCCAGGAGATCGGCATGTGAGCAGGCACGGAACCCGGTGACCGTCGGATCGTCACATTCCGTGAGCGCTGGAGGATCTCATGCCTGCCGTCCCATCATCCTTGCCCGGCCCGATCTGGAGCTGGTTCGAGGCCCTGCTGACCCGGCACACCAGCGGACCGCCGCTCGAGTCCGGCCCCGCCCACCGGCCGGGCTGCCACCGCCGTCGCATCCCCGACCGGGCCGTCTTCGGGTACGTGCTGGACGCCCTCGTGCCCGGCCCGGGCGTGGTCACCAACCGGTCCGGCTCTGAAGGCCCTCCTCACGTCGTGGTCCGGGGACCGGTAGGTCGTTCAGGCCGTTGTGGGCTCGCCCGGGTGACATGGATGAGCCGGGCCGTGAGGGCGCGGCCGAGGCCCGGGTATCGCGGGCACCGACAGCACGGGCTCGGCACCATGAGCCTCGGCAGCGGCGGCATGCTCCGGCAGCGACGGAACGGGTCTCAGGCTGGGACGAGCTCGGCGTGGCGGTCGAAATGACGGTGGGCCGCCACCGCCGTGGTGAAGGCCGAGGCGAACTCGGCGGTTTCGGAGTCGGTGGCCGTGTGTCCCGCCAGGCTCAGAGTCACCACGCCGCGGTCGTCGACGAGGCGGCCATCAAAGGATGTCAGGTCGAGCTCCCTGGGCTGGACGAAGTTCGGCACCCGGCCGCGGACTCAGTCGGCACCCGCCGCGGACTCAGGATGACCAGCCGGGTGCGGCCAGCCCCGGCGCCGACGGGCTGGCGGCGGCCGTCGGGCGCGCCCGCGCGGGCACCACCCGTCCCCACCGCTCTCCCTTGGCCGCCGGGACCAAAACACATCCGGAACACATCCGGCCGCGGGACGGCACAAGAAGAAGACGACCAAGAAGAAGACGACCAAGAAGACGACCCCAGACGAACCTGCCGAGCAACCGCTGTTCATCGCCGCGGATCAGATCAGGGACGATTCCCCTCTCTCCCAGGCAGTCATGATTGCCTCGGCGGCGCGGGCCTCGACGGCCATCGCCGCCCGCGCGCCGAAGAGCAGGCCGGCAGCGAGGCCGGGCTCGGCCCGCACGAGGCCGGTGGCGAGGGCGTCGGCGGCGACCGTCTGGTGGTGGGCGTCCGCCACGACGTGCGTGTCGAAGAACAGACGGGCGGCCGGGGGCAGGCCGTGGCGGCGCAGGGCGGCGCTGTAGGCACTCATCGGCCCGACCGAGGTCATCTCGAACACGGCGAGATGACCGACGAGCGCGGCCCGGTGCTCGCGGTGCAGGCCGAAGAAGGACGGCACGTTGACGGTGGCGAGCGTGGTGGCCGGGACACGGTCAAGGTAGGCCCCGTACGCCGGGTCCAGCCCCAGGGCGCGCAGGGTGAGGCCGAAGAGGGTCTGGTGCATGTCCCGTTGGGCGCCGTGACCGTACTCGTCGGTCTGGATCTCGACCAGCGCGGCCTTCGCCGCGCCGGCCAGCCGGGGAATCGCCCACGAGTGCGGATCTGCTTCCTTGAGCTGGAGCAGGGAGCGGTGGACGGCGAACTCACGGAACTGGCCCAGCGAACCGCGTTCGGCGAGATACCCCGACAGCGACGGGCCGCCGGGAGCGTCGATGACGCGGCGCAGCGCGCCCGCGATCCCGTCCGCGAGGAGGTCGCCCGGCTCGGTGCCGGGGGCGGCGAGGTCCACGTCATCCCGCAGCCGGGCCAGGAGATCGCGTTCCAGGAGCCGGCGAAGCCCCAGCAGCGACGGCTCCCACTCCCAGCCGTCCGCCACATCGGCAAACCCGCGGTAGTGCAGCTCGTACAGGCAGTACAGGGTGAGGGCGGCGTCCTCACCGAACAGGGCGTCATCGTCGGCCGCGGGCACCCTGTCCACGGCATGGACCGGCCCGGCCAGAGCGGTGGTCAGAACGGCGCTGAGGGTGCCCCGCGGGCGCGGCAGGGGGCTCGGCCCGAGCTCGGCCGGGCTGAGAACGTCGCCGTAGCCGGCATCGTTCGGCCCGCGGAAGGCCGTGGTCACGGGCCGGGGGCGGGAGGCGGTCATGCCGGCACCGCCGCGGCGCCCGCGCTCAGCACCTGGGCCAGAACCACCGAGTCCCTCCCGGGCGGGTACGCACGGCTGTGGTCACGGATCCAGGTGACACCGGCGAGCAGGTAGCCCTCCTGGTGGAAGAATGCCTGCCCGGCGGCGGCAAGGGACTGGATGCGCCGCCACACCTCGGGGTCGCGGCAGTAGGAGCCGAACCTGATCGGGCGCGTCACCCAGTCCACCACCCGGTACCCACAGCGGGTCGCCTCCGCCAGGACGCCGAGCGGATCGGAGATCGAGGCGACCATCACCATCACCAGGTCGAAGGAGCAGCCCAGAATCCGGCAGGTCACTTCGGCTCCTCGCGCCCCGCCGTACAGGTCGGGAGCACCCGGCCGCCGCGGCTGCCCCGGCAGGTACGGGGGGTTGGCGACCACGCAGCGCTCCGTTGCCCCGCTGGCGTAGCGGAAGAAGTCTCCGAACTGGACGGTGTAGTTCACCGGCCCCTTCAGCTCCGTCAGCCGGCGGGCTGACCGGAACGCGTCGGGGTCGCGCTCAAATCCACGGACCTGTGCCAACGTCTCCGATCGGCCGACGGCCTCCAGCAGCGGGATCCCGGTACCCGCCCCCAGCTCCGCCACACCGGCGGCGGTGTAGGGACTCAGCTGTGCGCAGGACAACAGGCGCTCGACGCACCACGAATAGAAACTCGACTCCACCGGGTCGTAGAAAGCCATGTCGCTCCTGCCGTAGGTCGACCGGAGGCGGGCCGGCCCGGGCGGAACGGGCCACAGGGCCACAGGGCCACAGGCACCGCCGCCGCTGTGCGCTCATGGCCAAGTACCCGTCCGGCTCCGCCTTAACCGGGCGCAACGCCGGGACGCGCGTGCACGGCGCCCAACTCCCCGCCGGCCGGAGTGCCGAGGCGTACGTCAACGGCCAGAGCGGCTGGCATGCGGGCGATCGATGTCCCTGTCCCAGCAGGGAGATGAAGGTCGCTCGCCTCCTCCGCCGCTCCTCGATCGTCACCGTGAGCAGGGCCGATGGGGCGAACACCGTGGCCTGCGGCACCGGAACTGTGCTACCGGACCGGCACCGACCGCTCTCCGCTCAACCCGTGCCATCGTGGACTCTCCTTCATTCCTTCATTCCTTCATTCCTTCATTCCTCCATGTCTCCCGCCGACGTCGCGCTCCGGTGTCCCGGCGCCGGCGTGCAGCGGAAACGGCTCGTCGCATAGCTGGAGAAACTCGGCCCGAAAGCCACCGTCGAATCTCGGCCGTAAATCTTCCGGTGGAGGCGTCCTTCAAAGTCGTTCTGAGGCGTCCGAAGCCGCCGGTTACCGGCCATCAAGATCACCGATAATCGGCGAATGCGACAGCGCCCGACGGACCCTCCTGCCGCGCTCGGGATCGAGAGCGCGGAGCCAGATCAACTTCGCTCGAGAAGGAATTCATGATACTTCCGAATGTGACGGACCTCTCACGTTATAACGCCCCACTGCGGGAAGGCATCCCTGGACACAGGCGCGTCGCTCGGGGCAAGGCGCCGCCCGGGCTACCGCTACCAGACTGATCCGAGGAGTCCGGTGTGGTCATTCGCCACGCAGCCGAGATGTCCCTGCCCGAGGCTGATTCGACACCCGCCGTGCTGATCGTGCTGGCCATGGCCGCCGTGCTCGGCTACACGGTTGCGCTGGTCGTCGACCGGACAGCCCGTCGGGCCGGGCGCCGTTCGGCAGCCGCCGCCGACCTGGCCCAGCGCGGCCGACGCCCGGCCCACCTCACCCTCGTCATCCTCGCTCTGCTTGTCGCGCTGAACGCCATGCCCGAACAGAACTGGACCGGGGCCATCGTCCGGCTGCTCGGCCTGGCCTTCATCGGCGGCGTCTCCTGGCTGGTGGCGGTGCTCACCTTCCTCCTCGAGGATCTTGCCCTGGCTCGCTACCGGATGGACGTCGCCGACAACCGGCACGCCCGCCGGGTGCGTACACAGGTGATCCTGCTGCGTCGCATCACGGTGGTCGTCATCACCGTCATCGCCGTGGCCTCGATGCTGATGACGTTCCCCAGCGTGCGCATTGCCGGTGCCAGCATCGTCGCGTCCGCCGGAATCGTCGGCATCTTCGCCGGGCTGGCCGCACAGACCTCGCTGGCAAACGTGTTCGCCGGGCTGCAGCTCGCCTTCACCGACGCCATACGGGTGGACGACGTGGTCGTCGTGGAGAAGGAATGGGGACGCATCGAGGAGATCACACTGACCTACGTGGTAGTCCACATCTGGGACGACCGACGCATGATCCTGCCATCGACATACTTCACCACCGTGCCGTTCCAGAACTGGACGCGTCGGGAGGCGGCCGTGCTCGGCGTGGTCGAGCTGGACCTGGACTGGTCGGTGCCGGTGGAGGAGATGCGGGCGGAGATGCACCGGATCCTGGACGCCACCGCCCTGTGGGACGGCCGGGTCTCGGTGCTCCAGGTGACCGACGCGGTCGGCGGATGCGTGCGGGTCCGGGTGCTGGTCAGCGGTAGCGACGGACCGACCGTCTTCGACCTGCGCTGCCACGTCCGGGAGTTGCTCGTGCGATGGCTGCGACAGCGGCACCCGGCGGCGCTGCCAAGGACACGGCTCGAACACGAGCGGAGCGGCCCGGCGTGGGACGGCGAGCATGACGGCCACGGGAAGGGGGTGTACGGGCCGGCGCAGCGGCGCGAATCCGACCCGACCACTGCCAGGGTCGCGGCCGCCGATCCGGCCACCACCAGTACGGGGATGGACCTCCCCGCGCATCCCGAGGAAGCTCACCCCGACGCCCGCCTGTTCGGGGGCAGTCCGGATGCGGCCGAGCGCTCCCGGGCGTTCAGCGAGACCGGTGAGAACGGCTCACGCCGGCCGCCGTCCTAGCGGGAAAAGCCCTCTCTTCGGTCGGCGAGCCGGGCCCTGGCTGACCCCGTCGAGGGTCAGAACCCGGTAAGGGTGATCTTCATCGCGCCTCCGGCTTTCGGCGACCCCGGCGAGTTGCCTGGTGACCGAGCCTCAGCCTTCGAAGAAGCCGAGTTCCTCGTGACGGGCGCGGGCGGCGGGATCACCATGGCGGACGATGACCCGGTAGTCCATATCCTCTGGATGATCGCTCAGGACGGCTGGACCATCGAGGTGGCCGAAGCCCGGCCCCGGTCGGCCACCGACCGCGACGGCCTCGACATCACGATCCACGACGCGGTCCCGCGCGCCCGCCGAGACGACACCCACGACCGCCCGGAGCCGGCCCTCCGCTGTCAGGCACGCGGCCGACCTCGACGCCATCACTGCCAACGGCGGCCAGGGGAGTGGGCAACCGCGTCGGGTCATCTGCGTCCCACCAGGTGGAACACCCGGCTGAGCTGCCGGTAGGGATCACGCCGGCTGGCTTCGAGTTCCACCTCGGCGATCCTGGTCAGCTCGTCCTCGTCCTCGTCGAGGGTCGTCCAGTCGGTGAACAGCCACACGCCATACCAGGCCAGCGGGCGGACTCCGTGATCAGCGAACAGGCCGGAGAGTTCCTCGACGGTGTCGGCCCGCGTGTCCAGGCCCAGCACGCCGCCTTCCCCGCGGGCGTGGAAGGCGGCCTGCGCGTCGTCCCACCGACGCTCCAGCGCGGGGCGGACGGCGAGGGTCGCCGCGTTGAGTGCCATCACCGAGACGATGCCGTCCACAGCGGTGCACGCGCACAGGGCCTCGATCATCGGGGTCGGGTCGGGCAGGTACATCAACACGCCGTGGCACAGCACGGCGGCAAACCGTCGGCCCCGGGTCAGCGAGGGCGCCTCCTCGCCGCTTCCCCGCATCAGCCGGACACGATCGCGGACGTCGGCTGGCTCGGCGGCCAGCCGCCGCTGCGCGGCGGCAAGCATCGCCTCGGACGCGTCGAGCAGGACAACCTCATAGCCCAGCCGGGCCAGCGGAAACGACTGGTGCCCGGCG
>NZ_CAKKTL010000159.1:0-11932 GCF_920664355.1 Protofrankia sp. CiP1_Cm_nod2 | reverse complement strand
GGCTCGGCATGTGCCCGCCGTGGCGCCGCCTCCCGCCACGGGGTGGGCTGCGCCGCGTCGGTGGCCGGCAGTTCGATGCCGATCGTGTCGAGCTCGTGGACGGTGTGCTCGTAGTCACCGGGATACGGCCGGTCGATCGGCGCGCAGGACATGGTCGGGGCCTCGTAGAAGGCTCGCGCGGCCGGCCAGGCGTTGGTCGTCGGCGCGACGCTCGTGGCCGGCCAGTCGTTCGGGACCAGCAGCGGGCCCGGCCGTGCGGCGCGCAGCAGAGCCTGTAGCTGCCGGCGGATCCGCTCCGCCGGCGGGCGGGCGGACGGTTCCTTGGCCAGGATCGGGCTGAGCACCGAGTAGGCCCGGGTGGCCCGCGTCGGTACGGTCGGGGCCTCGTAGACCACGGCGTGCATGGTGGCGAAGGTGGTATCCCGCCCGAACGGGGAGATGCCCTCCGCAGCGTGCAGCAGGGTCGTCGCCAACGAGAACAGGTCGCTGGCGGGCCCGCCGTCCTCACCGCGGATGCGTTCGGGAGCCATGTAGGCGGGGGTGCCGACCAGGCCGCCGGCGGCGGTGATCCGATGATCGGTCTCGTAGACGGCGATCCCGAAATCCGTGAGCCGCACGGTCCCGTCAGCGGTGATCAGAACGTTCGACGGCTTGACGTCCCGGTGCAGAACGCCTTTGCGGTGACCGTGCGCCAGCGCGTCCAGCAGGGCGATGCCTATCCGGGCCACTTCCCGCTCGTCCAGCGCGCCGTCGCGTGTGATCATTGTTGCCAGTGAACATCCGGATACCAGGTCCATGACGATCCACCGCGTGTCGTTGTCCTCGACCAGGTCGTGAACGGTGACCACATGGGGATGGACGCCGAGCCGGGCGGCATTACGCGCTTCGCGGCGGGCACGCTCGATCAGCATCTCGCGGTCACGGGCCGGGAGATGGTCAGGAATACGGATCTCTTTCAGCGCGCGTTCGACATTGCTGTCGGTGTCGAACGCGCGCCAGACCGTCCCCATCCCGCCCGAGCCGAGCCGCTCGACGAGCTGGAACCGCTCGCCGACCAGGTGCGTGACCAAGTGCCCGCCTGGTGTCATACGCCCGCCTTCGCGCTCGCCGCGCAACACGTGCTCAACCCCATGTGGCCTCCGTGCCGATGTCCTGTTGCTTTCCGCTGATATTAGGCGTCGGGACCGCTGCCCTTTGGCTGACGGCTTCGCCGGCCCGCCGGTGGGGCCCACGCAACTTCCGCCGGGTTCCACCAGGAATTATGATGGGCCGGCGACGCGGGCCATCCGTCACCGATTTGGGGAAGTACGGGTTCCATGGCGATGGTATGCGTTCCATCCCGGGGAATTCTGTGACTGAGATAACCTCTCGTCCGGCGTTCGGGTGGCTGCCCGGCCGGGATCCGGCGGGCATGCGGCCCGCTCGGCAGGCGGGCCGGGGCTGCTCCCGGCCGTGCGGCCCGTCGGCTAAACCGTCGTCCTGGTCAAATCGTTGTCCTAATAAACCGAAAAGGAGTGGGACGTGTTGCGGACGCAACTGATCCACTTCTGATGGTTTCCGAAGTTGATGGTTTCCGGGGCTGTCATGTTCCGTGGGTGACCATACTCACGCCGTCGTGTCCGGTGGTGTCCGTGTTCTCCGGAGTGTCCATGTTCACAGTGCCACGTTGTTCACAGCGCCACGTTGTTCACGGGGCAGCGTTGTTCACGGGGCGGCGTTGTTCACAGGGGCGTATGCGCGATGCCGCGTTCGTGGTGACCGTGCTCACATTTCGCGCAGGTGGCCATGCTCACGTCCGGGTGCTCACGTCCGGATGCTCATATCCGGGTGCGCGGCGGGTCCCGGGACCCGCCGCGTCGCGGCCGCGGGACCGTGCCGATGAGGCCTTCGGGCCCTCCGGGCATGGTCGCCGCCGCCGGTGGCCAGCGCCGGCCGGCGGGCTGTCAGGTCCGCCGCGGGAGTGCCCTCCGGCCCGGCCGGGCGCGCCCCGAGTGTTGTCGGACGCGTGACAGGTGATCTGTCCGGTTGCCGACGTGGCCGCATGACAATCCCGCTGACCTGTGGCGACGGATGCCGTTGCCACAGGGGCCACCCGGCCCGCCCCGGGCGGACAGTGGCCGATCCGACGTCCACGACGGACATACAAGCTGTACGTACACCCTGTATGTTCTTGTGGTGGAGCGGCCGTACGGCCGTACGACGTCGACGCCGAAGGACGGTATTGCCGTGGCGGTGGAGTGGCGCTACTCGTTGCGGATCGGGATGTACCTGGCCAAGCAGAAAGTGCTGCGGCGCAAGCACTTCCCGCTTGTTCTCGAACTTGAGCCCCTGTTCGCGTGCAATCTGTCGTGCACCGGTTGCGGAAAGATCCAGCACCCGGCCTCCGTGCTCAAGCAGCGGATGAGCGTCGAGGACGCCATGGCCGCCGTGGAGGAGTGCGGCGCGCCGGTGGTCGCGATCGCCGGCGGTGAGCCGCTGATGCACCCGCAGCTCGACGAGATCGTTCGTCAGCTCATTGCCCGCAAGAAGTTTGTCCTGCTGTGCACCAACGGGCTGTTGCTCCGTAAGAAGATGGCGAAGTTCACACCGTCGCCGTATTTCACCTTCATCGTCCACATCGACGGGCTGCGGGAGCGGCACGACGCGGTGGTGGAGAAGAACGGTACCTTCGACGAGGCGATCGCCGCGATCGCGGAGGCCAAGGCCGCGGGCTTCCGGGTGGGCACCAACTCCACCTTCTTCAACAACGACAGCCCGCAGGACGTCATCGACGTGCTGGCCTACCTCAACGACGAGGTGAAGGTCGACCAGATCCAGCTCTCGCCCGCCTACGCCTACGAGAAGGCACCCGACCAGGAGCACTTCCTCGGGGTCACGCAGACCCGCGAGCTGTTCTCCAAGGTCTTCGCCGACGGCCGGCGTGCCAAGTGGCGGCTGAACCACTCGCCGGTGTTCCTGGACTTCCTGGAGGGCAAGCGCGATCTCTCCTGCACCGCGTGGGGCATCCCGAGCTACTCGCTCTTCGGCTGGCAGAAGCCCTGCTACCTGATGAGCGACGGCTACGTCTCCTCCTACAAGGAGCTGGTCGAGACCACCGACTGGGACGCCTACGGCCGGGGCAAGGACCCGCGCTGCGCGAACTGCATGGCGCACTGCGGCTACGAGACCTCCGCGGTGCTCGCCACCACGTCCTCGCTGAAGGAGTCCCTGCGCGCCATGCGCAGCGTCTGAGACCGGCAGCGGTGTCCGGCCGGTGTGGTCGGTAGTCGTCCACCGATGGGTGGTCGCCCATCGGTGGACGACTACCCATCGGCGAACAACCGTTGCCCTGAATGTAGTTTTTTATATCCGGACATGTTTTTCAGGCAGGGGCCGGCCGCGTCGATCGTGGCCGGCCCCTGCCGTGCGTGGGTCATTCGGCGGCCGGTGCGAGAACGGCGGTGCGTGGCCCCTGAAGATGGCCCGCGGCTCGTGGGGACGGCCTACGAAACGGCGTCCTTCGCCACCAGGCCGTTCTTCGCCTCCAGACCGACCAGCAGGCGGTCCAGCACCTCGCCCGCCTCCTGGCGCGCCTGGCGCGCCCGCGCCGGGTCACCGGCCCGGCCGATCAACAGGCTTGCCTCGGACAGGACGGCCGCCAGCACCCGGGTGAGAGGCATGACGGGCAGCGGGTCGATCCGCCCCTCCTCGATGGCCCGGGCCAGCCATTCGGCGAGCAGCCGGTAGCCGTAACGCTCGACCAGGACGTCCCACGCGTCATGCCCGAGCACGGCCGGGCCGTCGACCAGAACGATGCGCTGGAAGTCGCTGTCGGTGCAGATGTCCAGGAAGGACTGGAACCCGGCGCGTAGCTGTTCCCAGGCGTCCGTGTCCGACTCGTCCGTGGCCCGCCTGAGTTCGGTGGTCACGAGCTGTTCGGCGACCTCGAGCGCGACCTGCTCCATGACAGCGCCGAAAAGGTCCGCTTTGTCGCGAAAATGATGATAAAGAGCACCGCGGGTCACCTGCGCATCGGCCACGATCTCCTCGGTGCCGGTGGCGGCGTAGCCCTGGGTGCCGAACCGCAGCCGGGCGGCGGCCAGGAGAGCCTGGCGGGTGGCGGCTGGATGCTCGCTCCCGCTGGCTCTGGTCATTCGTCGATTATGTTGCACTCAGTCCTCTAATGAGTGAGTCAAGCCGTAGGAATATTTGTCACTGCGTCGGAGCCTGTCAAATACTTTTAATAATATAACGCTATCCACCGGTCACGCCATCGCCAGGCTACGGCCGCTCTCCTTCGGGATGCGCCCACGCTCGCACATGTGCCGGATCCGCGCGACCGCTGCGCAATCACGGCCGCCCACATCGACCGGCATCCATCTGGCCGGCGTCCACCGGATGCGGCATCCATCGGGCCGACATCCATCGGATACGCTCTACTCTCGGCATCATGACGACAATCGAGCCGCCTGCAACGGCCTCGGCCTGGGGCGAGCCACGCAGCAAGACCGTCACCTGGCATGATCCACTGCCTACCGCCGCGGTGGGGCGGACGATGAGCGGCCTGGACTTTCTCCTGGCGATCCGGGACGGCCGGGTGCCGCCCCCGCCGATCACCGCTCACTTCGACTTCGGGATAGACGAGGTCACCGAAGGCGACGTCGTCTTCCGATGCCTTCCGGACGAGTCCGCCTACAATCCTCTCGGCACGGTTCACGGCGGCCTAGTCTGCACCCTGCTGGACACGGTCACCGGATGTTCCGTGCACACGACGCTGCCGGCCGGCTCCGGGTACACATCCATCGAAATCAAGGTCAACTATCTTCGCCCGGTACGGGTGGTCAGCGGTCGTCCCGCCGAACTGACCGCGCACGGCTGGGTCACTAAGCCCGGCCGCCGGGTCGCGTTCGCCGAGGGGGATGTCCGCGACGCCGCCGGCAAGGTGGTCGCGACCGCCAGCAGCACCTTTCTGGTCTTTCCGCTGGAGAGCGCCACCTCGGGCACGTAGCGCGGACCGTTCACGCGGTCTCGCCCGTTCGCGAAGGTACGGCTGTCCGCGCGGATACGGCTGTCGCCCCGGCCTCCAGGGAGCGCCGGAGAGTGACCGCGTCGGAGGCCAGCGCGCTGACGAGAACACCTGGCCCGGCCAGGGGGAGCGCGGCGAACGTCCCGCCGTCGGTGCTGATGTCGGCACCGACGGCGTCTCCGCCAGTGCCAGTGGAGCTGCCGATGTCGGCGGGACCGATGGTGCCGGTGGGGCCGATGGTGCCGGTCGTGCCGGCGGGCAGGCCCAGCCCGTCCGGCCCGGGCCCGGCGATCAGCAGCGCGCCGATCACGCGGGCGCCGCCGAGGACCGCCGGCCCGTGCAGGCCCGGAGCCGCCGTATCCAGGTGCAGGGCCTGCCGGAGCAGCGGCCGGATACTCGGACCACTCGGACCACTCGGACCACTCGGACCACTCGGACCACTCCGAACGCTCCGACCAGCGCCGTCGTTCTGCCGGATGTCGTTCGCTCCGGTGTTGTCAGCTGCCCCAGCCGTGTCACTGCCCGCGTGGTCGTCGGTGTTCGTGTCGGTATCACCCGCGTCGCCCCCGACGTCGTTCCTGACATTGCCTGCGACGTTGTCAGCGCTGCCCTCGTCCGCGGCGCTGTCCTCGACGTCGACCCGAAGGGTGGACGAGATCGAGCCAGGTGGCTCACCGAAACGCCCGAGGACGATCTCCTCCCGCCACAGCAGGCGGGCGTCAGCCGCGAGCCTGATCGTCGCCCGCATCCGGTGCCGGCATCCGTGGGCGGCCACGGTCGGTTCGGGCAGGTACTCCAGCGCGCCGCCCGGCCCGATATCGGCGTGGACGTCGAACAGCGACGGCTGCTCGCCGTGCCCGGGCAGCGCGACGGTCGCGGCCGTCGTGCGCAGCACCAGCCGGACACCCGCACCGACCGTGATATCCAGCCGCAGCTGGTCGCCGGCAAGCGGCCCGGCCGCGGCGTTCACCAGATGCACGGTGACGGTCGGCAGCCCGTCGCCGGGGCGCGTCCAACCCCCGGTACGCCGCAGGACCAGCGGCACCTGCGACCTCAGCTCGCTGACCCGTACCCCGCCAACTCGGATCCCGCCAACTCGGATCCCGCTGTCACGGATCCGGCCGTCGTGCGCCTCGCCGCCGGTCCGGTGGCCGTTGATCCCGATGTCGCGGGTACCCCCGGCCCGAACACCGTTGCCAGCGGCCCCGTTGCCACTGACTTCGTTGCCGCGAGCCTCGCGGGGGCCGATCTCGTTGCCATCCGTGATCGGTTCGATCCGGATGACCGCGTGCGCGCTGATCGACGTTCGATCGATGCGTGCCGGTGGCCGGCCTGAACCGACGCCGGTCATCCCGGCGGCCGTTTCCCTTCTGTCCGTCAACTCGTCCTCGATACTGTCCCCGACGTCGTCGCGAGCGGGCCGACCGGGCCCGGTGTGATCGGGTCCAGTGTGACCGGCTCCGGCCCGGCAAGGTGCGGCGGGGCGCGGGCCGATCGGGCGCGTGCTGATCGGGCGCGGTCCGGGCTGGTTCAGGACGGCCGGCCCGGGGCGGCGACCTGGGCGGCGGGGTGATCCGGAGACCGCGACCGGACGTGCCGCGAAGAACCCGCGAGCACCGCGAGGACCCAGTCGGCCACCTCGGCCGCTCCCGGTCGCGTTGTCAGTGAGGTGAACAGCACCGGACGGCCGTGGCGGACCCGTTCGGCGTCCCGGGCCATGACGCCGAGGTCCGCGCCGACGAGCGGCGCGAGATCGGTCTTGTTGATGACAAGAAGATCACTGTTGGTGACGCCCGGGCCGCCCTTGCGAGGCACCTTGTCGCCGCCGGCCACGTCGATGACGAATATCTGCCGGTCGACGAGGCCATAGCTGAAGGTCGCGGTCAGGTTGTCGCCGCCGCTTTCGACCAGGACCAGGTCGAGCGGGCCGAAGTCCGCCTCCAGGTCCTCGACGGCGTCCAGGTTCGCGGTGATGTCGTCCCGGATGGCGGTGTGCGGGCAGCATCCCGTCTCGACCGCGCGGATGCGCGCCGGGTCGAGCACGCCGGCCGCGCGCAGGAAGTCGGCGTCCTCGGTGGTGTAGATGTCGTTGGTCACGACCGCGAGCCGCAGGGTGCTGGCGAGGGCCCGGCACAACGCCGCGACCAGCGCGGTCTTGCCGCTGCCCACCGGCCCACCGACACCGATACGGACCGCCCGGCCGTCCGGGCGCGCATCTCCGAGTGCACGCGGCCCCACTGTCTGGGGCGTTGCTGTCTGGGGTGTTGGCGGTTGCGCCGCTTCAGGTGGATGTCCGGTGCCGGTACGCCGGGCCGGGCCGCCGCCCGTCGCGGGAAACATCTGAAGGTCGTGCTCGCGATGCATCCCTACACCTTCCCGAACTTCTCCCGGCCCCGCACACGGGCGCGTGGCCTGATGACCGCCGGACGGGGACGTGCCTGCCCGGAGAGCATCCGCACCCCGGCATGCGCGACCTGGCGTCCGGGGGTTTCATACCTCCGGCCGGGTACGCGCACCCGCGCCTGAACACATGACCTGAACACATGACCTGACGACTGCCCCACCGGCCAGAACCTCTCCCCCGCACGGGCCAACCATTTTTGATCACAGGTTCCCCGTATGCGTCACAACGGTTCTACATTACGTTGAGCAATAGTTTATGCTCATACGGTGCATCGCAGTTGCGCTCTTCGCGGGCGTATAGCTGCTTGCGGCGGCACGGCCGTTCGCGAAGACGCCGCCGGCGGCGGCACACCCACTGGCGGGGGCGTGGCTGTTCGCGGGGGCGTGGCTGTTCGCGGGGGCGTGGCTGTTCGCAGGGGCGTGGCTGTTCGCAGGGGCGTGGCCCGGCCTGATCTCATCTGCCCGGGTGGTTCCGGTCCCGCCGTCGGTGGGCCGCTCCGGTGAACCGGCCCACCGACTGGGCCGTGCTGGACCTGGATGCGGACCCCACACCAGGCGACCCCTTCTCGGTACGGCAGCTGGCGCGCAGATATCTCGAATTCGCCGCGGACGTCGAGTACGCCCGCGGGCAGGTGGAGTCCCTGCACACCGGCGGCGCCGTCGAATCATGGCTGGGGGAGGCGGGGGACGCATTCCGGGAGGAGCTCGCGGAATTCCCTGAGCAGCTGCGGAAACTGGAAACGTCCTACCGGATGGCCGGAGACGCGCTGACAGCCTACGAGCCGATTCTGGCCGCGGCACAGATTCAGGCTGACCGGGCGTTGGCCCGGGGCCGCGACGCGCGTTTCCAGCGGGACAATGCGCGGAACCTCCTCGGCCCAGCCCAGGCCGCGTTGGCCACGGACACGGTGGCCCTTGCCGACCTTTCCTCGACATCTTCCAGTTATCCCATGCGTATCCCCCCGTCGCCCGATCCGGCGCAGGTGGCGCAGGCCAGCCGTAACCGGGCCGCGGCACAGGCCAGGCTCGACCAGATACAAGGTGCCGTTCAGGACGGGCAGAGCGAACTGGACGCCGCCCGCCGGCTCGCGTTGTCCGCAGAAGCCATGCGCGCGGACGCCGCCAAGGTCTGCGTGCAGGCGATCCGGGCCGCCTCCGATGCCGGGATCAGAAACAAGCCGTGGTATTCGTGGGAGAGGATCGGAAATGCTGCGGGGAAGGTTTGGACGTCCGCCGTCCAGGTCGCGAAAATCACCGTCGCGGTTCTGGGTGTGGTCGCTCTCATTGTCGGAGGCCCGGCCGCCTGGGTCGTTTTCGCCGCCGCTGTCGTCGTCCTCGCCGACACTTTGATGGAGTATGACAGGGGGCGGGCGTCCCGATGGGACGTCGCGTTTGCCTTACTCGGCGTCGTGCCTGGCACAAAAGGCCTGACGACGGTCGGCGCGCTGGTCCAGGGGGTACGTGGTGGCAGCCGGGCGGTCGCCGGTATCCGGAGCGCCGCCGACGCCGGAAAGCTGTTGCTGGGCGGCGGCCGGGCGCTTGCGCACGGCGGTCAGGAAATGGCGCTCGGCGCGATCGCCACCGGCCGCCAGCGGCTGGCCTCGGCAGCCGCCGCCGTCCGCCGCGCGGTGACCGATCCGGCCGGGACAGCACATCTGGCTGGGACGTCACGCGCGGCCAGGACGGATATCGTGGCCGGTTCCGATCCGGCGGCTGCCGCGGCCGTCCGGACCACGTCCGTCCGCTTTCCCGAGAACACCGCGGCACATTCTACAAACCGGACAGCCGGAGAAGCCGGAGAAGCCACCGCCAATCTCGACCGCGCCGCCGACACCACCATCACCACCCACCCCGACAAACCCCCGTCCACCACCGGCCCCAACCACGCCGACAACGACCACGCCGACAACGGCCACGACAGCGGCGGAAACAAGGGTCATGCGGACAGCGGCGACAATAAGGGAAACTCCAACAGTGGGCACAGCGACAATCTCGCAGACCCGGACGGCGCTCCCTCGAGCACTCCCGATCGGATTCGCTCTGACGAACCCGGCACTGGCTTCAGCGAATTCAATCATGGTAGTCGGGCGAACGATGCTGCGGCTACGCCCGACGGCCCGGAAGTCACCGGGTCGCAGTTGGATGCCAAGCGACAGGAATCCGATGGCTTCCAGAGGGAATCAGCACCGGATGGTGAATCTTTATCCAGCTCTTCGGTCGACATGTCTTCGCTCGTCCCCGGCCCTCTCGGTGATTTTTTTCGGCCGGGTATTCATGGCGTCATAGGAGACGTTCAAAAAAAGGAGATCGATATCGCTCGTGTGCTTGTCGACGAGGGTTCGGACGTGCGGTTTCTCCCGGCTGATCATACTGTGCGTAACCAGCAGAACCCCGATGTCATTGTCCGTAGTGATCCCGATGATCCGGGCCTTGTTACAGAGCTCAAGACGCTTGAAAGCTCGAGCAAGAACGCGATTCGAAGGAACATTCTTAAGGCGGGAAAGCAGACTTCCGGTGATGGTGGGGCGGTCATTGACGGACGCCAGGTGGGACTGAGGGCGGAGGATGCGTACGAGGGGATCAAGAAGGCGTGGGGGCAGGCCGCGGGCGGCCCGGCGGCAGATGCCCTCGGGGATGCCGCTGGTCAGCCGTTTCCGGCGCAGGTACGTATTTTTCTCGGAGACGGGTCGAGTATGATGGCCCGGAAGGTTGATGGTGGAATTTTGATTACCAGGCCGGACGGCTCCGCAGAGCTGCGTGGAGGTTGAGGGCTGTGTCTGACACCGATCAGATATTCTTCAAATCCGATCTCGACCTTCCTGAGGTAACCGTCAGGATTGCCGATGGCATGGATTTCGATATTGTTCGTTTCGAGGACGGTATCTCGGTGTACAGAAAGGGCTATCGAGGCTTGGAAGGCACCGTTGGCGGTGCGGTTCTGCAAAATGATGTCTCCGTCCCTGAGCCTCGGGAGCAGGAAGATCGGGCAATCTATGACGACTATCCATACTACTGGGAGATCTGGATCTCAAGGCCGGGGGGCGGGGGGCGACAGGAATCCTTGGCGAGGATGATGTTCGAGGATTTTGTCAAAAATTTCCAGTGGTCGTGCATTCTGACAAGGAACGCTGATCTCGTCCTTGCGAGATGGTCGCCGGAAAAGGGCCTCGAGGATTTCCCCGTTGGCACATCCGTCGATCTTGATGGAATTTCGATCTGGGGTGCGGAGTAGGGCCTGCTACGGCTTGCTGGTGGTGGAGGTCCGATGGTCGTCCTGTTGGCTGGTGCCTGTCGGGAATTGACAGTGTGTTGGTTTCCGGGCGGCTCGGGGGTGCGGTATGTACGATGTGATCACTGCAACCGAGTCGGGGACGGTCATGGGGAGCGTTCGACGTACGAGTCTGCTGGGCGCGTCCGTGGCATGGGGGATCCTGACGCTCATCATCGCCATCGCGTTCATCGTCGACGGCACCTCCGCGCCCACGGCCGGCTCGGGTGGGCGAGCGGGGGGATCGAGTTCTTCGTCGGGAACGGGCTCCATATCGAAACCGGCGCTGGCGCCTGACGAATACCAGGCCGTGTTGACCAGGGTCGAACAGGCGGTACGCCCTGCCGTGGACCGGGTTCTGGCGGCGACCACTCTCGCGGAGGTCGACTCCGCACGAATTGATCTCGCCACGGCGCTGCGCCAGCAGTCGGACTATATCCAGACGGTCACACCGCCATACCAGGCCCGTGAGCAGCATGCTGTGCTGGAAAGCGCTCTCCTCGTCTGGAACAGGCTGGAGAAGGACATCTCCTCGGCAGACGTGACGAAACTGAATTCCTGCGGCGTGCAGAGCGCACTGCAAACGCAGTTGTACGAGGCCAGGCGAGACGTCTACCGTGCGGTGAAGTCCGGCACCTACAAGACGGCCATGGCGAGTTTTTCCGAGATCAATCTGAAGTTCGGTGAATTGATGCTGCCGCTGGAGCCAACGGCCCCTCAGATCACCGACCGTCGTGCGGCCAACGGCGCGGTCGTCCAGCGATCCGGCCGGCGAGGGTCCGGAAGCCTGCGGATCAAAAACGGCGATGTCACCGACGTCGCCGTCCTGGTGGCCAGCGGAAACCCGGCGGAGCCTCAGCTCACCGTCTACGTGCGGAGCAACTCGAATGCCACGGTGACCGGGATCGCCGGCACCTACTGGGTCTACTTCAAGTCCGGCAGCGACTGGGACGCCGCCCGCCGCGGGTTCACCCGGGACTGTTCCTTCGAGAAGTTCGACGACTCGTTCGACCCCAACGCGAACTGGGAGATCAGTCTCGAGAAGACCTCCACCGGCAACGCCACGACCAGCACGGTCCCCGCATTCTAGAACCACGATCGGTATCGTTCCCACCGTAGTTCCCTCGCTGACCGCCCCCGTGGCGGAATCCGTGGACATCCGCCGGCCCGCCCGGCGCCGACAGGCAGGGCCACGGTGTAAAGAAGACGCCGGTATGAGCCGATGTGCCGGGTCATGGTGGATACTTTCAGGGTGG
>NZ_CAKKTL010000158.1:7495-12119 GCF_920664355.1 Protofrankia sp. CiP1_Cm_nod2 | reverse complement strand
GCCCTGCGGCAGACCGTCCCCGAGGAGGCCCGGACCGAGGAGCTGACCGACCTCATCGAATGGCTGGGGGAACTGGTCCGCCAGATCGACTCAAGCCTGCTGGACGAGTGGGAGCGGCTGCGCAGCCCCACCCCGGACGGCCCGCCCGTACGCGTCGACGCCGCACCCCCGGCGCCCCCCGCGATCACCGCCAACGTCCGCGCGTTCCGGGTGCTCGTCCGCAACGCGCTGTTCCGCCGGGTGGAGCTGGCCGCGCTGCGGCGTTACGACGACCTCGGCGCGCTCGACGCGGACGCGGGCTGGGACGCCGACCGGTGGGCGGGTGCGCTGCGGCCGTACTTCGACCTCCACGACGAGATCGGGACCGGCCCCGACGCCCGCGGCCCCGGATTCCTGATCATCAACATCGAGCCGGGCCGCTGGGCGTTGCGGCAGATCTTCGCCGACCCGGCCGGCGACCACGACTGGGGCATCAGCGCCGAGGCCGACCTCGCCGCCTCCGACGAGGCCGGCACCGCCGTCCTGCGCGTCACCGCCGTCGACCAGCTCTGATCCGCTTCGTAAGCCGTCCGGCTACCCCCATGCGGGGTGATCCCGAAGGCGTCCGAGGTACTGACCCCCGACCAGTGCGCACCACACACCACCCCACCGGCAACCCCATCCGACCAGCAACCCCACCGTCCCCACGCTCCGAGTTCAGCCCATGCGAACGAGTGTGTAAGTGGCTGTCCCAGCAACCACTTACACACTCGTTAACCACTTACGTGCTCGTTCCCACGAAAAGGGACACGTGGGGGGCGGGGAGGGGTGCGATCATGGTGCGGAGTCGCGGGACTCGGCGTCGCGGAGCATGGTGCGTACGCGCATGAGGGCGAAGCCGAGCAGGTTGCGCCCGGGCCAGGCCGAGGGCTGGTGGGCGCGGCTGTCGTCGGCGGCCAGGCCGATGCCCCACACCCGGTCCAGCGGGCTCGCCTCCACCAGGATGCGGTCCCCCGTGCCGAACAGGTAGTTGCGCAGCGACGGATGCTGGGAGAACTTCGCCGCATTGCCCTGGACCACGATGTCGAAGCAGTGCTCGTTCCACACCGTCTCGTCGAAGCCGCGGACCTGCCGCCCGTGCTTCTTCGCGGCGGCGGGGTCGGAAGTGGCGAGAACGCCCCGCGCGGCAACAAGATCGCCGAATAACCGGGCCTTGCCTTCCATCATGAAGTGCTCGGCCGTGGGGTAACGCACCCCGTTCACAGTGAAGGCGGACGGCCACCACTGGCTCAGGCATCCCGTACCGACGCCGCGGGCACCACCGCGCGGTGACCGGTGACCCCAGAAGAACAGAAGATCCAGTTCCTGCCCGGCCTGTTCCAGCAGGACCAGGTCCTCGACCTGGGACACGCTCTGCGGTGTGGCTGGTCTCTCCGGTGTGGTTGGCGTGGTCGGTATGGTCACGGCCCTGATGGTCGCACGAGCGGCCCGGCCATCAACAGCGCTTCAACAGCATTCGTCCCAGCGCGAACCAACCCGAGCCCAACCAGGGCGGACGTCCAGCGCGAAAACCGCGGAACCGGCCGGCCGGCCGGCTGCCACGAAGGCTCTGACCGCCACGGATACTTACTGATCAACTACCGTAGACGGCTGATCGCCGTGGGCATCGGCCGCTGTCAGCACTGGTTACCCTGAGCACCTGTTGTCGATCCAGTCGGCGAGCTGCCCCCGGAGCTCAAGATTCCCGGGGTCGCGCGACACCTGGTCGGCGAGCTGTCGGACGTTCCCGTCCGGCGCGAGATCGCGGACCGTCAGGGCGACCAGCCGGGCCACGTCCACGCTCGCGCGCACGTCCGCCGTCCGGGCCTCGATCTGCGAGCAGAGCGCGTCGGTGCCGGCTCGCCTGGTCTCTTCGGACACCGCGCCGCAGCCAGCCAGGCCGACGGCCATCACCACTGCGGCGGCCGTGCCGGCCAGCGCGCCGACCGCCCGGCCGCGCCGGGCACGCCCGGGAAGCCTGGCTCGGCCGGAAGCCTGAGCGTGGCCGGAAGGCCAGATGTGACCGGAAGGCCAGATGTGACCGGGAGGACGGGTGTGACCGGGAGGACGGGTGTGGTCGGGAGCCGTGGTGGGCATGATCCGGTCTTCCTCCTGACGTTCGGCAGGCCGCCGGCTCCTGGCGCCCTCGCAACCGGCGGTCGTTGGCGGCACACGTTGGCGGCACAGCGGGCGGCATCGTGAGCGGCGCTGTCGCGGACGGTGTCCCAGCCGATCGTAGCGATCGGGGACGATCTGTCCGCCGGCACCGGCCACCAGCCCGCGCACCGGACCGCGGGCCGCGCGCCACGCGCCACGCGCGCCACACACCGGACACCGGTCCACGGGCACCGGTCCACGGACACCGGTCCACGGGCACCACTGTCGTCGGCGCCGGTGTCGACGGACTAACGTCGGATGCTGTGCGGGTGGCAACCTGGAACATCAACTCGGCGAAGGCACGGCAGGCCCGTCTGATCGAATGGCTGGACCGGGCCCAGCCGGACGTCGTGTGCCTCCAGGAGACCAAGCTCTCCGACGCGGCCTTCCTCGAGCTCTTCGACGAGGATCTCTTCCGGCGCGGTTACCGCGTCGCCCATCACGGTGACGGACGCTGGAACGGCGTCGCGATCTTCTCCCGGCTCGGGCTCGACGACGTCGAGGCCGGGCTCGTGGACGGCCCGGGCTTTCCCGCGCCCGAGCCGCGAGCACTGGCCGCGACCTGCGGCGGCATCCGGATCTGGTCACTGTATGTGCCGAACGGACGCGCGGTCGACGACCCGCACTACGCGTACAAGCTCACCTGGCTCGCCGCGCTTCGCGCGTCCGTCGAAAAGGTCCTCCCGGCCGCCCCGGTGATCGCCTGCGGCGACTTCAACATCGCTCCGACCGACGCCGACGTCTGGGATCCCGCCGCCTTCGCCGGCGCCACGCACGTCACCGACGCCGAGCGGCGGGCGCTGCATGAGCTGACCGGCCTCGGCCTGGTCGACGTCATGCGCAGACGCTGGCCGGACGAGCAGGTCTTCACCTACTGGGACTACCGGGCGCTGATGTTCCCGAAGAACATGGGCATACGCATCGATCTTCTCCTCGCCAGCGACAACCTGCTCGACCGGGTACGCGCGGTGTGGGTCGACCGGCAGGCCCGCAAGGGCACGGGCACCTCCGACCACGCGCCGGTGATCGTCGACCTCGACGAGGCACCGGACGGCGACATCGGCCCGATGGTCCCGCCTCCGTCCCCACCGCGGGCGGCCGGCACCCGACGCCGCGCGCCGGGCAGCCCGGGACGGATGGAAGCGGGACGAACCGCGGCGGAGCCGGACGCGGCAGGCCGTCACCGCGCCGGCCCGGACACCCCCGGCCCGGACGCCACCAGCCCGGACGCCCCGGAGGCGGGCACCCGGGATACCCGGACGGACTGACCGCCGCGCCACGGAACGGAAAGACCCGGCCGCGGCACGGCGGTGACAGCTCGGTGATGAGCCGGTCCGGTGGCGCCGCGGACCGGCCCGGCGCCACCGGGCGGCAGGCCGCCGCCGCGGTCAACCACCCGCGGTCAGTGGCCGGCGTCCGTCTCAGCCCTCGACCGTCAGCCCTCGACCGTCGGCGTGTGCCCTGGCTCGTCCGAGTGGCTCTCCGAGCTGTCAGCCGGCCCGGCGCTCGGCAGCACCGAGGACGCGCCCGGGCTGACCGGGATGCGCGTCCCGTAGGCGGGTGCGAGCGCGCCCGCGAGCCGGACCGAGAGCACGCCCTTGTCGTAGGTCGCGGAGATCTGGTCGGCACCCACTCCCTCCGGCAGGTTGAACTCGCGGTGGAAGGCACCGTACCGGCGTTCCCGCACGACGACGTGCCCGTTGTCACTCTCACGGCCGTCGGCGCGCTCACCGCGGATGACCAGCCGGCCGCGCTCCAGCTCGACCGCGACGTCCTTCTCGATGTCGGCACCGGGAAGCTCGAGGTGAACAACGACGTCGTTGCCCTCGGTAACCACGTCCGCCAACGGAGCGAAGCCGAGGCGAGGCGCCCGCGCCCGCTCGGAGGCATCCCAGCTGCGGCGGACGATCTCGTGGAACTCGCGGTCCAGCCGACCGAAGGCAGCGAACGGCTCCCACAGGTAGGTGCTCATGGCTACTCCCTTCCTTCCAGCCTCGACCCCTGCACCGGTCAACTACCAAGCAACGACTAACATTACCGGATCGGGATCGTCTCAGTGTTGTTGAGTCTAGCAGACTCATTCTTATGAACAAGAAGTGAAGAAGAATAGTTCCCGATGCCGTAGCATCCTTCCGTCCGACCGGCCGTTGCGACCATCCGCCTCGGCGTTACTCCCACCGGCCAGACGCGACAGGGCCGACAGCAGGGCAGACAGGGGCAGACAGGGGCAACGCCGGACGGCCGGCAGCGGAGCAAAAGGCATGGTGCCGTGAGAGAGCGGGAACGCGCGGCGGCGGAACGGGCCGGCCGGCAGGCGGCACGAGGCGGGGCGGCGGAAGCGGCAGGACGGCGACGGCGACGCGGTCACGAGCCGGGCGCGGTCCGCTCAGGCGTCCCGCGCGAGCATCGACCATGCCCCGCCGAGCAGCGCGAGTGCGGTGTAGACACC
>NZ_CAKKTL010000158.1:0-7338 GCF_920664355.1 Protofrankia sp. CiP1_Cm_nod2 | reverse complement strand
GAGCAGCGCGATGCTTGCCCCGGCGGACAGGCTCATGGCCGGCGGGTTCACGGTGACGACCGAGACGGCCATCGTCGCCGGCAGGTAGGGCAGGACGTTCTCCTGCAGTTCCCCGGGCAGGAACTGGACGGCGATCTGCAGCACCACCATGACACCGAACAGGACGCCCAGCGCGCCCGCGGTGTGGCGGATGACGGCCGCGACGCCCAGCCCGATCAGCCCGATCAGCGTGAGGTAGGCGGTTGCGCCGAGGACGATCCGGACGATTTCCGGATCACCGAACGAGGCCTGCTGGCCGGCCGGCCGCAGTAGCAGCTGCCCGAGCGCGAAGGCGGCCAGGCAGGCGACGAGCGCACCGGCCAGCACCACCCCCGCGAAGACCGCGGCCTTCGCCGCGAGCACGACCAGCCGGTTGGGGACGGCCGCGAAGGTCGTCCGGATCATTCCGCTGCCGTACTCCGAGCTGATCATGAGGACGCCGAGCACGCCCAGCGCGATCTGGGCCACGAAGATCCCGCTGAGGCTGAGCGCGGCCGGCTCCCCGCCGACGTCCCCGCCCTGGCTGGCAGCCGCCCCACACGCGATCGCGGCCAGGCCGACGGTGAGGACGAAGGCGGCGAACAGGGTCCAGTACGTCGACCGGACGGTCCACAGCTTCGTCCACTCGCAGCGCAGGGCATTACCGAACATGTCGAGAGCTGGCCTCCGGCCGGCAGCCGCGGACGGCCAGCGCGAAGCGGCATGGCCGGGCCGGACCGCGGGCCCGCCCGGCCATGCGCTGTCGACGGGGCCGGTGGGCTCCCAGGACGTGGCGTCCGGAGACGCGATGTCCGAAGAGATGACGTCCAAAGAAATGGCGTCCGAAGAGATGGCGGGTGTGGGTGCGGCGTCCGGGGGCATGGTGTCAGGGCCTCGATCCGACGGTCGTGGGTGTGCCGGGGGATGTGTTGGGGGAGGCGGCCGGAAGGGGGTCCAGCTCGGTCCGGTAGTCGACCGAGTCCCGGGTCAGATCCATGAAGGCCTCTTCCAGGGAGGCCTGCTGGATCGACAGTTCGTGCAGGACGACACCGTGGGCGGCGGCCAGCTCACCCACCGCGGACGCGTCCGTCCCCAGCACCTCCAGGGCCCCGTCCGGCCCGGGCTGCACGCACACGCCCGCCAGGTCCCGGGCCAACAGCGTTGACAGTTGCCCGGCCTGCGGCGAGCGCACCCGGACCCGGTTGCGCGAACTGCGGGAAAGCAGGTCCGTGACGCTCGCGTCCGCGACGAGCCGGCCCCGTCCGATCACGATGAGATGGTCGGCGGTCAAAGCCATCTCACTCATCAGATGGCTGGAGACCAGCACCGTCCGTCCTTCGGCGGCCAGCTGTTTCATCAACGCGCGAATCCACCGGATGCCTTCCGGATCCAGGCCGTTCACAGGTTCGTCGAAAAGAAGCACGCCCGGATTTCCGAGCAACGCGGCCGCCACTCCCAGACGCTGTAACATCCCGAGTGAAAATGTGCGGATCCGCCGGCGGGCGACTGTGGCGAGGCCCACCATTTCCAGCACGGTGTTCACCCGGGACGGGCTGATGCCGTTACTGCGCGCGATACACAGCAGGTGGCTGGACGCGCTGCGGCCGCCGTGCACGGCACGCGCGTCCAACAGCACTCCCACCTCGCACAACGGTCGCCGGATCGACGCGTACGGCCTGCCGTTGACCCGGATCTCGCCCATGGTCGGCAGGTCCAGGCCGACAACGGCGCGCATCGTTGTCGACTTTCCCGCTCCGTTCGGCCCGAGAAATCCGGTAACCCGGCCGGGAAGGACCTGGAACGAAAGGCCGTCCACCGCGACGACTGATCCGTAGCGTTTGGTCAGCCGATCAACTTCGATCATCTGTCTCCATCCGGACCGTGTACGGACTGCCCCGGTGCCGGCCATGGCCACCGACCGGCTCCTGCCTGAGGAAACCCCAGACGCGGCTACCCGGGATACTCGTTGTCCTCCGGCCGACACCGGTGGCCGGAGGACAACGGCGCCGGCCGCCCGATAGTGCCGGGCAGCCGATCGGCTTCCGTCCGCGACGACTGGTTGCCACCGGCACGGTCGATCAGCGTCGGCACGACTGACAATATAGCCGCATGATAATGTTTTTTATGTGCTTTCCTCCCGTGAAGGTCGGATGTCAAAATATAGCGAGACCACCGCCAATAAGATCATTGTTGGTGGCAGGCGGCCGGCCACGCGTGTCAGGCCGGCACCGGCACCGGTCACGGTGTTCCCCAGCGCCGAGCTCTCCAGCGTCGACGTCGCCGCGGCCGGCACCCTGGGGATCAGCCCGCTCGAGCAGCTGATGTTGCGCGGCGACGGGCTGACCACCACGTCACTGGAAATTCTCACCGGCCGTCGGATCACCGTCCGTGTGCGCCGTCAGCAGCGCCTCCCGCTGACCGTACCGGGCCAGCGCGGCCACGCGGCGGACGCCCGGGGAGGGGACAGCGGCTCCCTGTTCCACGAAGACCCCTGGTTCCACGCAGCGGCCACCCGCGCCCATCGCGACACCTACGCCGACATCGGGTTACGCGACCTCGAGGGCAGCCCCGGAGACGATCTCCTGGTCCGCGAGGTGCTTCTCACCGGTGACAACGGTGTCGTTCACGGGGCGGCATCCGTGCTCGCCATCGTCGACAGGCTGCCGGTCGACGTCGTGCGCGCGCTCGACACCGAGGAGCCGATCGGCAGGCTGCTCACGCGGGCCGCCCTACCGATCGTCCGTGAGCTGCGGTCATGGGGACGGCTGCCGGCCGGCGGCATCGCCACCTGCCTTGGGCCGGGTCTCAGCGCGCAGTCCCAGGTGCCGGCCCGTACCTACCGGATGCGTGACATGCGGACAGGCCGCCCCCTGACACTGATCACCGAGTGGTTCTCCCCCCGCCTGTTCGGCCTCGACCCGAGCTGACGGCACCGGCCGCGCCACGCCGCCATCCGGTCACGCCATGCCGCCATCCGAAGCGAGACGCGTCGTCATGCCCGCTCACGAGCCTCTCGCGGCCCGCTCAGACCCACTCGCGGCTCACCCACGGCCCGCCCAGGCCCGTTCACGGTCCGCTCACAGCCCGTTCGCACGGAATATCCATGGCCAGGCCGGTTGTCGCCGAACCGGCCGGACACCGATGACCGGACCACCGGTCGCGCCGACGCGCCGACCAGCGTGACCGATCGGAAACACGGGAACACAGCAGCACAGGAGCGTGGCGGCGTCGCTGCGACAAGGGCTTCCTCTACCTATCGCTACTTACTATAAGTGATATAGATCATATTCTTTGCCACTGTAAGTAACGAGCGATCGTCATTAAGCACAACTCGTTTCCATCCGTTACCCTCTGTTTCATCAAGCTCCATCAACGCCGGCCCAGCCGGGCAGCCGCCCTCGCCCGGGCCGGACGCCAAGGACCTGAGGAGGCAACCACGTAATGACGGCGGAGACTCCGGCGAGACCGCCGCGGATGCGACGGGGATCACCACGCCAGGCCCGCACCGGCCTGCCCTGCCCCCCGGCCGACGCCGCTATCTGGAGCCAAGGACTCACCAGGTGCTACGGCACCCGGCGCTCGGTGGACGGGATCGACATCCACGTCCCGATGGGAGCGCTGTCCGGGTTCGTCGGGCCGAACGGCGCCGGCAAGACGACCACCCTGCGGATGCTCCTCGGGCTGATCAGGCCCAGCGCGGGACACGCTTTCGTGCTCGGGCATCCGATCGAGCGGCCCGCCGGCTACCTGTCCAAGGTCGGGGCCATGATCGAAGGCCCGACCTTCCACCCCGGCCTGACCGGGCGGGCCAACCTGCGCATGCTGGCGCGGCTGCGCGGGCTGGGCCCGGAACGCGTCGCCGAGACGCTGTCCATGGTCGGCCTCGCCGGCCGGGCCGACGACCGGTTCGCCTCCTACTCCCTCGGCATGAAGCAGCGGCTGGGGATCGCCGCGGCCCTGCTGCCGCGCCCCGAGCTGCTGGTGCTCGACGAACCGACCAACGGGCTCGACCCGGCGGGCATCCGCGAGATCCGCTGCCTGCTCAAGGACCTGGCCGGAGGGCGCATGACAGTCTTCGTGTCCAGCCACCTGCTGTCGGAGGTCGAACAGATCTGCGACCACCTGGTGATGATCAGAGACGGGCAGCTGCTGTTCCAGGGCCATGTGACCGAGCTGCTCGCCGCCGGGGACCCACTGCTCGTCCTGACTCCCGAGCATCCCTGTGACGCGGTGCGGCTGGCCGCCCTGATGGGCGGCCACGGCCTGCGGGTCGACCCGCCCGAGCGCTCGCCGGACGGCTCGGTCAGCGTGCACGCCCCGGAGGGCTCGGCGGCGAACCTGAACAGGATCGCCATGAGCGCCGGTATCGCGCTGCGGGCGCTGCGGGCGTGCCGGCCCACGCTGGAGGAGACGTTCCTGGTCGCGACGGGGGGAGTCGACGGGGATCTGATCCCACGCAGCCGCAGCTCCCCGGACGTTCCCTCTGAGCTGCTCACCGCCGGGGCCGCCACATCGACCGCCTCGGGACGGGACTCGTGACCGCGGCGCTGCGGGCCGAATGGATCAAACTCGGCCGCACGCGTTTCTTCCTCGGCACGTTGGCGGCCGTCGTCTCGGTGGCCACGCTCGGCGCGGTACTGACCATGCTCTCAGTCGGACGTCGCGACTACGACGGGGTGCCCGTCACCGCACCCGCCATGTCCCGTCCGGACGGGGTCATGCAGGGGCTGGAGGCCGTCAGCATCCTGCTCGGCGTGGTCGGGCTCGCCGTCACCGCCGCCGTCATCGGCGCCGACTACACTCAGGGAACCCTGCGTAACCAGCTCATGGCCCAGCCGCATCGGCTCCGCCTGCTGGCAGGCAAGTGCCTGGCCCTGGCGACGTTCATGGCAACGATGATCGCCGCGGCCACCGTCGTGGCCGTGGCCGCGTCGTTCGTCATGGCTCCGATCCGAGGGGTGGACACCGGCGCCTGGCACAGCCTCGCCGGCCTGACGGAGATCGGCAAGGGCTATCTGAACGTGCTGGCCTCGTCCCTGGGGTACGCGACCCTGGGGCTGCTCGCCGGGGTCGTCTTCCGCTCTCCCGCCGCCGCGGTGTCGGTCGCGGTCGCCTACGCGCTGCCGCTGGAGATGCTGGTGTCGCGGATCTTCAGCCCGGCCGCGAGCTGGCTGCCCGCCCGGCTCATGGACGCCCTGGCCTCGGGTGCGCGGGGATACCAGGTCGGCTACGAAACCGCCGGCATACGCATCCTGATCTTCTGTGCCGTCGCGGCCGCGGTCACCCTGGTGCTGTTCGCGCGCCGCGACGTGACATCCTGACCGGCGCCTGGCCGGGCGCACAGCCCCGGGCGCACAGCCCCGGGCGCACAGCCCCGGGCGCACAGCCCCGGGCGCACAGCCCCGGGCGCACAGCCCCGGGCGCACAGGGCCGGACGCGCAGCCCCGGACGCGCGGGCCGGGGCTGCGCGGTCAGGTGAGCACGGCCCGCAGGTCGATCCGCATCAGCCACTGGTCGAGCTTGAACGGCGGGTACGGCCACGCGATGGCGTCCAGGACCAGCTGGTTGACCGGCAGCCACAGCACCCGCTGCCGCACGTCGACGGCACCGCGCCGCAGGCCGATATAGCGGCTGGACGGCCCGCGCAGGTGGCGCAGCCCAATGTCGATCGGCTGGCCGACCGTAAACGTCATCCGCCTGCCCCGGCCGGACGGGCGGACGGCCCGCACCGTGCCGTCGAGACCGGCGAGCACGACCGCCCCGCTGGCCGGATCGAACACGATGCTGCGGACCAGGCCGCCCGTGTCGGTGCCCGCCACGAAATGCTCCGGCGGGTTCGGCACCCCCCAGCTACGCCACGGCCAGCCGTCGGTCGCCGGGGTGCGGGTGACCAGGCCACGGTTACCGTCGATCTTCGGATAGACCGCGAGCGTCGCCGCGTGCAGCCCGTCCGCGTGGGTGCGGGCGACGTACAGGGTGCCGTTGTCGTCGAAGCACGCGGTCTCCATGCGGGAGCCGTCCACCGCGGCCCGCACCGCGGTGCTACAGGGAGTGATCGTCCCGCTCCCCTGGCCCGCGCCGCCCGCCGAATAGGAGAACTCCTGGACCGGGAAGGGGACCACCCGGTTGTCAGCGGTCCGGCAGTCACTGATCAACACGAAGCGCTCGTCGCCGGCCGTGGACGTGGGGTCGGTGACGACCTCCCGGGGATTGACCACCACCGGCACGCCGAAGACCTGGACCTCCGGGTACTGCCAGGACGCGCGTACCCGGCCCGCGGTGTCCACGACCAGCAGCGCCCCCTGGTCGGTGCCCAGGCTCGAGGACCCGAAGTACTGTGCGATCACCAGGTGGCCGCTGGCCGGCAGCCGGCCGATCGCGGCCGGGCCCCGCGACCACCGCGGCTCCCCGCGGCCTTCGTGCGGAAAGGCGTTCGCGGCCGCCTCCGGCGGCGCGGCCGCCGCAAGCTGGTCGGTCGTCCACGACCGCGTCGGATCGTAGCTCCAGGGCTGGCCGGGAGCGGGACGGCGGATCTGCCCGAGCGCCGGCAGCTCCCCGTACACCGCCGTGTCCCAGCCGAAGTACGACACGGCCGAGACGAACATCACCCGCTCGTCCGGAGCCGAACCGGTCACGATCACGTCGGCGACGTCGGCGCCGCCGACGCCACGGAACCCCGTATCGGCCCGGGGCAGCTGCGTCCGCCCGGTGCTCGACGGCACGACCAGCCGGGTGAAACGCATCGAGCCGGGCTCGAACGCCGCGATCTCCATCCCCGTCCCGGTGGGCTGGGCCTGGTTGTCCGAGAACGGCGTGGTCGCGGTGAAAACCGTCCCGTCGGAGGTGACGGTCGACATGTAGGCGGCCTGACCGGGGCCGAAACCCCAGCCGGGCACGTCCACCGTGACGATCCGGGTGTCCCTGACGCCGTCCTGGGAGCTGTCGAGGTCGCCGAAGCTGCCGGGCGCGCCGAACAGCGCGAGCGCGCCCATGCCGGCGGTATCGCCGTGATCGTAGATACGTTCCGTGCCGAACAGCAGCCTGGCCGTGCCGGCGAGCGCGCCCAGCCCCGCCGTGGTCGCGCCGGCCACCGCCCAGCGGCGGGTCACGCCCCGCCGTTTCGCCCGCGGCCGGTCCGGGCATGCGCAGGTGTCCGTACGTTCATGGCATTCTTCGCATTCCCGCCGTTCCTGATGCTCCCGGTGTTCCTGTCCTGCCGCGTGGGCACCATGGGACGACGGCGCGGGGGCGGCGCTGGCGGTGACCCGCGCGGGCACGGCGGCGGGCGGCACGGCGACAGGCGTCGGCGCGGACGCGGCG
>NZ_CAKKTL010000157.1:0-11976 GCF_920664355.1 Protofrankia sp. CiP1_Cm_nod2 | reverse complement strand
CGGACAGGTAGCGCAGCAGCAGCCCCTCACAGCGGGCCAGGCCGTAGAAGCCGACGTACTCGGCGAAGGTCATGGCCCGTTCGTACATGTCCCGCACCACCGACTTGGGCGCGAGCTCGTGGTCGGCGACCCACGGGTGGCCGCGCCGGTACGTCTCGAGCGCGGCGCCGAGCAGGTCGTCGAGGGGCTTGGGGTAGGTGACGGCGTCCAGCAGCTCGAGGCGCTGCTCGTACTCGACGCCGTCCGCCTTCATCTGGGCGACGGCCTCGCCGCGGGCCCTGAACTGCTGGGCGGAGAGGACCTGGCGGGGGTTGTCCAGGGTGGCCTCGAGGACCGACACCACGTCCAGCGCGTAGCCGGGCGCGTCGCGGTCGAGCAGTTCCAGGGCGGCCAGGGCGAAGGGGGACAGCGGCTGGTTGAGGGCGAAGTCGAGCTGCAGGTCGACGGTGAGCCGGACGGTGCGCCCGGTCTCGTCCGGCACGGCGAGCTTCTCCACCACACCGGCGGCGAGCAGCGCCCGGTAGATGGCGATGGCCCGGCGGATGTGCCGGCGCTGGGCGGGCCGGGGCTCGTGGTTGTCGGTGAGCAGCCGGCGCATGCTGGCGAAGGCGTCGCCCGGCCGGTTGATCACGTTGAGGAGCATGGCGTGGCTGACGGCGAAGCTCGACGTCAGAGGCTCGGGCTCGGCGGCCACCAGCCGTTCGAAGGTCGCCGGGCCCCAGGAGACGAACCCCTCCGGGGGCTTCCTGCGGACGACCCGCCGCCGCTTGCGCGGGTCGTCCCCTGCCTTGGCCAGAGCGCGTTCGTTCTCCACGACGTGTTCGGGCGCCTGCACGACGACCGTGCCGACGGTGTCGTAACCGGCGCGGCCGGCCCGCCCGGCGATCTGGTGGAACTCCCGGGCGCGCAGGTGGCGGGTCCGCGTCCCGTCGTACTTGGACAGCGCGGTGAACACGACCGTGCGGATCGGCACGTTGATCCCCACACCCAGGGTGTCGGTGCCGCAGATGATCTTAAGAAGCCCTTCCTGGGCGAGCTGCTCCACCAGCCGGCGGTACTTCGGCAGCATGCCGGCGTGGTGCACGCCGATGCCGTGGCGGACCAGGCGGGACAGCGTCCGGCCGAACCCGGCGGCGAACCGGAAGTCGCCGATCGACCTGGCGATGGCGTCCTTCTCCGCGCGGCTGCACACGTTGATGCTCATCAGCGACTGGGCGCGTTCCAGCGCCGATGCCTGGGTGAAGTGGACGACGTAGACCGGCGCCTGGTGGGTGCTCAGCAGCTCCTCGAGCGTCTCGTGCAGCGCCGTGGTCACGTAGTGGTGGAACAGTGGCACCGGACGCTGCGCGGAGCGGACGACGGCGGTGGGCCGCCCGGTCCGGCGGGTCAGGTCCTCCTCGAACCGGCGGACGTCCCCGAGGGTCGCCGACATGAGGATGAACTGCGTGTCCGCGAGCTCGAGCAGCGGCACCTGCCACGCCCAGCCGCGGTCGGGGTCGGCGTAGAAGTGGAACTCGTCCATCACGACCTGCCCCACGCCGGCGGCGGCCGCGTCCCGCAGGGCGATGTTGGCCAGGATCTCGGCGGTGCAGCAGATGACGGGGGCGGTCTCGTTGACGCCGGCGTCCCCGGTCATCATCCCCACGTTGCCCGGCCCGAACGTGGCGCACAGGGCGAAGAACTTCTCCGACACCAGCGCCTTGATGGGCGCGGTGTAGAAGCTGCGCCGGCCGTGGGCCATCGCGGCGAAGTGCGCGCCGGCGGCCACCAGGCTCTTGCCGGACCCGGTCGGGGTGGCCACGATGACGTTGGACCCGGTCACCACCTCGATGAGGGCCTCGGCCTGGGCGGGGTACAGGGTCAGCCCCTGCTCCCGCGTCCACTCGGTGAACGCGTCGAAGATGCTGTCGGGGTCGGGATGCGGGGGCAGGCGGTCGGCGAGCGTCATGGTGCATCCGATCGTGCCCGACGAACCGGGCCGGACACCGCGCGGGCCGACGACACGACAAGGATCGCCGTACCACAAAGATCGACGTCCTGGCCGGGGTGTGGCCCTGACCAGGGGCGGCGCGCACGAGCGGGTGACCGGGATCGAACCGGCATGGCCAGCTTGGAAGGCTGGGGCTCTGCCATTGAGCTACACCCGCGGGACGTTCCAGAGACTCTACCCCGTAGGATGGAGGAGCAACGCCACGGGGCGTAGCGTAGTGGCTAGCGCGCCTGCTTTGGGTGCAGGAGATCGGGAGTTCGAGTCTCCCCGCCCCGACCGGTAATCTCGGCGCGTCCATCCGATCCACCGCCGCATCAGGAGTTAGCCGCGCCGTGAAGGCCACCAAGGAAACCCTTAGTCCCACCCGGGTCAAGCTGACCGTCGAGGTGCCCTTCGACGAGCTCAAGCCCTCTGTCGACGCCGCCTACCGCAAACTCGCGCGGGACGTCCGGGTTTCCGGCTTCCGGCCGGGCAAGGTGCCGCCGCGCATCCTCGACCAGCGCCTCGGCCGGGGGACGATCCTGGAGGAGGCCATCCACAGCGCACTGCCCCGGTTCTACACCGACGCGGTGCGCCAGGAGGAGGTCGACGTCCTCTCGCAGCCCGAGGTCGACATCAGCTCGTTCGCCGACGGCGCCCCGCTGGTGTTCACCGCCGAGGTGGACGTCCGCCCGGAGATCGCCCTGCCGGAGTACGACACCGTTGAGATCACCGTCGACGCTGCCGAGGTCACCGAGGAGCAGGTCCAGGCCCACCTGACGACGCTGCGTGAGCGGTTCGCCGTCCTCAGGCCGGTGGAGCGGCCGGTCCAGGCCGGTGACTTCATCTCGCTCGACCTGACCGCGACCGTCGACGGGGAGACCGTCGAGGGTGCCGACGCCGCTGGCCTGTCATACGAGGTCGGCAGCGGCGATCTCGTCGAGGGCCTCGACGAGGCGGTCACCGGCGCCGCCGAGGGCGAGAGCCGCACGTTCCGGACCGAGCTGCTCGCCGGGGAGCATACCGGGAAGGCGGCCGAGGTCACGGCGACCGTCCGCGGCGTCAAGGAGCGTGAGCTGCCCGAGCTCGACGACGACTTCGCGACCACCGCCAGCGAGTTCGACTCGTTGGCGGAACTGCTCGAGGACGTCCGGACGAGCCTCGGCCAGGGGGTCCGGCTCGGCCAGCTCAACCAGGCCCGGGAGCGCGTCCTCGACGACCTGATCGAGCGGCTCGACGTGCCGGTGCCGGATTCGGTCCTCGACAGCGAGGTCGAGGCCCGCGAGCACCGCCTCTCGCACGAGCTTGAGCGGCTCGGCCTCGAGCGGGCCTCCTACCTGGAGTCACTCGGCCAGAGCGAGCAGGAGTACCTCGACGAGATCCGGCGGCTGGCCGGGCGGGCGTTGCGCTCCCAGTTCATCCTGGACGCGGTGATCAACGTCGAGCAGATCGGCGTCGAGCAGGGCGAGCTGATGGAGCAGATCATCGGGCGGGCGCAGCGCGCGGGCCTGAGCCCGGAGATCTTCGCCCAGCAGATCTCCCAGGGCGAGGGGCTTGCCGCGATCATGGCGGACACCGTGCGCAGCAAGGCCCTCACCTTCCTGCTGGAGCAGGTGAAGGTCGTCGACACCGAGGGCAACGCGGTGGAGCTGGACCTGCCCCGCCGGCCGGAGCCGGTGGCCGACGATGACGCCGATGCTGACAGCGCCTACTACGACGTGGACGGCGACGTGGACGGCGACGTTGGTGACGACGTTGACGGCGATGCCCACGATGACGACGAGGTGGCCGGTGGCACTCAGGCAGGCCCCGCATCCGGTGTCTGAGCGTCCTGGCAGCTGACCGTCGTCGGGTGGACGAGGATCGTCCCGGCGCCTCGTCCACCCGGCTGGCATTCCGCCGCACCGACTGGTACCCCGCTCTCCGGGGCCCCGGTTGGTCGTCCGTCCGAGGTCTGTATGATACCCCGATGTCCGAATTGATCAGATTTCGGACTGGCCGGCCCTCACGCCCAGCGCGAACATCGAGCGTGAACTCCCGGAACCGACGCGAGTCACAGATAGTGTCGAGCCGGTCAGATCAACCGCCGCCAGCGCGAGGAAGCCGAGGAGCTAACCGTGAGTGATATCGCAGCCCCGAGCCTGGCAGTCCCGCAGCTGCGCTCGCCGGGGCAGGGTGGGGCCAGTTTCGACGAGCAGGTCTTCAACCGTCTGCTGCGCGAACGGATCATTTTCCTGGGCTCGGTGGTCGAGGACCAGATCGCCAACACGATCTGCGCCCAGCTCCTGCTGCTCAACGCCGAGGATCCGAACCGGGACATCTTCCTGTACATCAACTCTCCCGGCGGCTCGGTCAGCGCCGGCATGGCGATCTACGACACCATGCAGTACGTCGAGAACGACGTCGCCACGGTGGCGCTCGGCCTTGCCGCGTCGATGGGCCAGTTCCTGCTGTGCGCGGGCACGGTGGGCAAGCGCTACTCGCTGCCGCACGCGAAGATCATGATGCACCAGCCCTCCGGCGGTATCGGCGGTACCGCGTCCGACATCGCGATCCAGGCCGAGCAGATGCTCTACACCAAGCGGATGATGCAGGAGCGGATCGCGTTCCACACCGGCCAGCCCATCGAGCAGATCGAGCGGGACTCCGACCGCGACCGGTGGTTCACGGCAGAGGAGGCCAAGGACTACGGCTTCGTCGACCACGTCGTCTCGCGGGCCCGCCAGGTCCCCAGCGAGGGCCCGGTCAGCTAGAGCCAGCCGAGCCGGGCCGGTTCAGGCGGGCGTCGACCGCCTGAACCGGCCGACACCTGCCCGGCCACCGCCGGGCCGGCTCGAAGAACCCGCGGGACGCTCGGCCCGCACCGTCGACATCTGCCACCGATCATCACAAGCCGTCGGGGAGGCACCCGGACATGAACCAGACGATCACCGGTCAGGGCGACATCAGCCGTCAACCCGTCAGCCGATACGTCCTGCCGCGCGTCATCGAGCGGACCAGCCGGGGCGAGATCGCTCTCGATCCCTACGAGAAGCTCCTGCGTGAGCGCATCATCTTCCTGGGTGTGCAGATCGACGACACGTCCGCCAACGACGTGATGGCGCAGCTGCTGTTCCTGGAGTCCGAGGATCCGGACCGCGACATCTCGATCTACATCAATTCGCCGGGCGGGTCCTTCACCGCGCTGACGGCGATCTACGACACCATGCAGTTCGTCCGGCCCGACATCCAGACGATCTGCATGGGGCAGGCGGCATCGGCCGCGTCGGTGCTGCTCGCCGCCGGCACCCCGGGCAAGCGTTTCGGGCTGGAGAACAGCCGTATCCTGCTGCACCAGCCGTCCGGGCAGGGCGAGGGCCAGTCCAGCGACCTGGAGATCCAGGCCCGGGAGATCCTGCGGATGCGCGCGCTGCTGGAGCGGATATACGCCCGGCACACCGGCCGCGGCGAGGAGGAGATCCGCCGGGACATCGAGCGGGACAAGATCCTCAGCGCGGCCGAGGCCAAGGAGTACGGGCTGATCGACGAGGTCATCTCGACGCGCAAGACCTCCCGGCTGGCGGCCACTCAGTCGGCCACCCGCTGACGGCTGCGGGCGCGGCGAAAACCATGACCGCCTTGCTTCCGCCCCCCGGAGGACCGGGGGAGCCCGGCACCGCGCGGGCTCCGGGCCGGCCCCGCCGGCCCGGAGCGCCGCGCCTTGCCGGCTGCCCGGGGGGGCGCGCAAGGCGTGCGGTCGTGTCGCTCCCGGCTGTCCGTGGGGGCCTCCGGGGCTGTTTCCCCGCGATGTCAGGGGTGTATCGGGCGGCGGGTGATCAGAGGGCCGGCCGGCCGGCGCGGTGGCGGCCGTGCGCACGGCCTGCCTGGGCGCAATCCGTACGGCGCGGGCGTCTGGGGATGTGGCCGCCGGACCGTAGGCTGATCCCCGCGAGCCGCGCGATAGAGCTCTCACCGGGCGTCTGTACGGGGTACGGTCCCCACACGAGGATGTGACGGCCATCAGCCCGATGTCGCCGGCCATGTGCAACAGTCGGTAACGCGGGCAGGATAGTAACAGACAGGCGACGACTGGGCGGCCAGACCGCCCCTGAGCTGCAGGCGACACCATCGTCTGGACGAAGGGACTGAGTCCTCGGTGGCACGCATAGGTGACGGCGGCGACCTGCTCAAGTGCTCGTTCTGCGGCAAGTCCCAGAAACAGGTGAAGAAGCTCATCGCCGGGCCGGGTGTCTACATCTGCGACGAGTGCATCGATCTCTGCAACGAGATCATTGAGGAGGAGCTGTCGGAATCCTCCGATCTCAAGTGGGACGAGCTGCCGAAGCCCCGCGAGATCTACGAGTTCCTGGACAGCTACGTCGTCGGCCAGGAGCAGGCCAAGAAGACCCTTTCGGTTGCCGTCTACAACCATTACAAGCGGGTCCAGGCCGGGGGTGCCGGCGGCGACGCCAAGGGTGACGTGGAGCTCGCCAAGAGCAACATCCTGCTGCTGGGGCCCACCGGGTGCGGCAAGACGCTGCTCGCGCAGACCCTCGCCCGGATGCTCAACGTCCCGTTCGCGATCGCGGACGCGACGGCGCTCACCGAGGCCGGCTATGTGGGCGAGGATGTCGAGAACATCCTGCTCAAACTCATCCAGGCCGCCGACTACGATGTCAAGAAGGCCGAGACCGGCATTATCTACATCGACGAGGTCGACAAGATCGCGCGTAAGTCGGAGAACCCGAGTATCACCCGGGACGTCTCCGGCGAGGGGGTTCAGCAGGCGCTGCTGAAAATACTGGAGGGGACGACCGCGAGCGTGCCGCCCCAGGGCGGTCGCAAGCACCCCCACCAGGAATTCATCCAGATAGACACCACAAACGTCCTGTTCATCGTCGGTGGAGCTTTTGCCGGGCTTGACCGTATCATCGACTCGCGCGTCGGCAAGAAATCCCTGGGATTCCGGGCGGTTCTGCACGGGAAGGACGATCCGGACGCCGCGAACGTCTTCTCCGACGTCATGCCGGAGGACCTGCTCAAGTACGGGATGATTCCCGAGTTCATCGGCCGTCTGCCAGTGATCACCAGTGTCTCGAACCTCGACCGGGAAGCGCTGATCCGCATTCTCACCGAGCCGAAGAACGCACTGGTCCGGCAGTACAAGAAACTGTTCGAGCTGGACGGGGTCGACCTCGACTTCACCGCGGACGCCCTCGACGCGATCGCGGACCAGGCGATCCTGCGCGGGACCGGCGCCCGCGGGCTGCGCGCGATCATGGAAGAGGTCCTGCTGTCGGTCATGTACGACATCCCCAGCCGCAAGGACGTCGCCCGGGCCGTGGTGACGCGCGAGGTCGTCCTGGAACACGTCAACCCGACGCTGGTGCCGCGCGACCGTGACGTCACCTCGTCCAAGCGGACCCCTCGCCAGGAGAAGTCGGCCTGAGGTGGGAGCGGACGACAACCGGACGGGCGGCGGCGGGGCGGACGACGGCGGCCTCGCCCGGGTCGAGAAGGCCCTGGCCGGACGTTTCCCGCACCGCATGCTCCCGGACCTCGACCGCATGCGCGACCTGGTCGATCTGCTGGGCCAGCCGCAGCGGGCCTACCCGTCGATCCACCTGACCGGGACCAACGGCAAGACCTCCACCGCCCGGATGACGGACTCGCTGCTGCGCGCGTTCGGGATCCGGCCCGGCCGGTACACCTCCCCGCATCTGGAGAGCGTCACCGAACGCATCAGCCTGGACGGCCGGGTCGCCGCGCCGGAGGTCTTCACCCGGGCCTACGACGACGTCATCGCCTACGCGGAGCTCGTCGACGGCCGGCATCCGGAGAAGGTCACCTTCTTCGAGCTGCTGACCGCGATGGCCTTCTCGGCGTTCGCGGACGCGCCGGTCGACGTCGCCGTCATCGAGGTCGGGATGGGCGGGACCTGGGACGCGACCAACGTCATCGACGCCGGGGTCGCGGTCGTGACCCCGGTCTCCATCGATCATCCGGAGCTCGGGGACACCCCGGAGGCGGTGGCCGCGGAGAAGGCCGGGATCATTCACCCGGGCGCGCTCGTCGTGCTCGCCCAGCAGCCGCTGCCGGCCGCCGAGGTGCTGCTGCGCCGGTGCGCCGAGGTGGGGGCGACGGTGGCGCGGGAGGGGCTGGAGTTCGGGGTCCTCGGCCGTACCATCGCCGTCGGCGGCCAAATGATCACTATTCGTGGTCTCGGTGGTGTCTACGAGGACCTCTTCCTGCCCCTGTACGGGCAGCACCAGGCCCACAACGCCGCGTGCGCGCTGGTGGCCGTCGAGAGCTTCCTCGGCGGCGGCCGGGAGCGGCTGGACATCGAGGCGGTGCGGGCCGGCTTCGCCCAGGCCGACTCCCCGGGGCGCCTGGAGGTGCTCCGCCGCTCACCCACGGTGCTGCTGGACGGCGCGCACAACCTCGCGGGCGCGCGGGCGCTCGTCCAGGCGCTGGACGAGGCGTTCGGCTTCGGCCGCCTCGTCGGCGTCGTGGGGATACTCGCCGACAAGGACGCCGCCGGCATCCTCGCCACCCTCGAGCCGGTGCTGCACGACATCGTCGTCACCCAGAGCGGGTCACCGCGGGCGATGCCCGTGGACGACCTGGCGGCGGCCGCGGTGGACGTCTTCGGCCCCGACCGGGTGGAGGTCGCCGCCCGTCTGGACGACGCCCTCGACGCCGGTGTCCGGCTGGCCGAGCGGGACGGTGACCTCGGCGGTGCCGGGGTCGTGGTGACCGGATCGTTGGTGACGGTGGGTGAGGCTCGCCACCTGTTGCGCCGCTGACGGGTAGGTTGGCCGGCAGGCGTTGACCAACGGACGCCGGCCGGCATCTGTTGGTCGATGGATGTCGGCCACGGCGGATGTTGGCCGACAGATGTGTGCCAGCGGATGCGGGCCGACAGATGCGGACCGACAGATGTTGGCTGACGGATGTCCGTTGGTAGATGTTGCCGGTGGGCCGGACGTGGCGTGGCGGTGGATAACGTGGCGTGGCGGTGGATAAGGTCCACAGCAGCCGCCGGAGGACCGCGGCTGTCCACGCGAGCAGCTATGAGCAGCTATGAGAAGGAGTTCCGTGTCCGTCGAACGCACCCTCGTTCTGGTCAAGCCCGATGGCGTCAGCCGTGGCCTCGTCGGCGAGGTCGTCGGCCGGCTGGAACGCAAGGGGCTGACCCTGGTCGCCCTTGAACTGCGCACCCTTCAGCGCTCGGTCGCCGAGACCCACTACGGCGAGCACGCCGCCAAGCCGTTCTTCGGCGAGCTGGTCGACTTCATCGTCTCCGGCCCGCTGGTCGCGCTGGTGGCCGAGGGCCCGCGGGCGGTCGAGGCGGTGCGCGGCCTGATCGGCGCCACCGACCCGGTCAAGGCCGCCCCGGGATCCCTGCGCGGCGACTACGCCCTGGAGATCGGGCAGAACCTCGTCCACGGCTCGGACTCGCCCGAGTCCGCCAAGCGCGAGATCGACCTGTTCTTCCCGGGGCTCAGCTGACAGCCGGCCCCGCCCGGCCCGGGGAGCCGTTCCGGCCCTGAGGACGCGGAACGGGTGTGGCTGCGTCGGTGTGGCGTGCCGGTGGCGTGCCGCCCGCCGGCACGCCACACCCGGCGGACGGGTCCTGTTCCGTGCAGGTCTGGTTCACGCGGGTTACATTCGTGAGGGTTACGTAATGTTGTTACTCCGGGTGCCTTCATCGGGTTGTCTCGGGTAGCATTCTTGCTACTCCGAGTGTTAGAACTGATCCTACGGGCCGGGGCTGACAGCCCCGGTGGCCCGGCGTGGTGCGTGAACCGTCGCGCGCCACGTGTCCCGCACACCCATGGCAGGCTCGAGGGGCCCGGTTCACGCTCTTTGGTGTCTGCAACAGCGTCTCTACTGGATTGCCGGACTACTGGACTAGTGGATGGGGCCCGTCGAACAAGCAGTGGACACGAGATCGTTACGGACACCGCCTGCCTTGTACACCCCGCACACCCTGCGTGCGCACCCAGACCCCACACCCGGGAAGGCCGGCATCCGACGATGTCCAGTTCGCTGTCGTTCCTAGGCCGTGACATGGCCGTGGACCTTGGCACCGCCAACACCCTCGTCTACGTCCGTGGCCGCGGAATCGTCCTGAACGAACCCAGCGTGGTCGCGATAAACACCACCACGACGGGCATCCTCGCCGTCGGCACCGAGGCGAAGCGGATGATCGGCCGCACGCCCGGCAACGTCGTCGCGATCCGTCCGCTCAAGGACGGCGTCATCGCGGATTTCGACACCACCGAGCGCATGCTGCGCTACTTCATCCAGAAGGTCCATCGGCGCCGGCACTTCGCCAAGCCGCGGCTGGTCGTCTGCGTCCCCTCCGGCATCACCGGGGTCGAGCAGCGGGCGGTGAAGGACGCCGGCTACCAGGCCGGCGCGCGCAAGGTCTACATCATCGAGGAGCCGATGGCCGCGGCCATCGGAGCCGGCCTGCCGGTGCACGAACCCACCGGCAACATGGTGGTCGACATCGGCGGCGGCACCACCGAGGTGGCGGTGATCTCCCTCGGCGGGATCGTGACCAGCCAGTCCATCCGGACCGCCGGGGACGAGCTGGACACGGCCATCATCTCCTACGTCAAGAAGGAGTACTCGCTCATGCTCGGTGAGCGGACCGCGGAGGAGATCAAGATGGCCATCGGCTCCGCGCACAAGATGTCGGACGAGCCGAGCGCCGAGATCCGCGGCCGGGACCTGGTCTCGGGCCTGCCCAAGACCATCGTCGTCACCGCCGAGGAGATCCGTAAGGCGATCGAGGAGCCGGTGAACGCGGTCATCGACGCGGTCAAGGTCACCCTCGACAAGTGCCCGCCGGAGCTCTCCGGCGACATCATGGACCGCGGGATCGTGCTGACCGGTGGCGGAGCGCTCCTGCGCGGCCTGGACGAACGCCTGCGCCACGAGACCGGCATGCCGATCCACATAGCCGACAACCCGCTGCACTCGGTCGCGATGGGCTCCGGCAAGTGTGTGGAGGAGTTCGAGGCGTTGCAGCAGGTACTCATCTCCGAGCCCCGTCGCTGACCGTCCGCGGGTACGGGGGTTCTCTTCAGGTACGGAGGCCGGTGGTGGGACGTGACACCCGGCGTTCCCGCGTGATCATAATCGTGTTGCTCGTCGTGGCCTTTACCCTGATCACCATCGACTACCGTTCGAGCGAGCGCTCGTCGGGCGTGCGCGGTGCCCTGCGCGAGGTGTTCGGCGGGGTCGAGGGGGCGGTCACCGCGGTGACCCGTCCGGTCGGGCGCACCCTGTCCGCGCTGGCCCATCCCAACCGGTACCAGAAGCGTGCGGACGCCCTAGCCGCGGAAAACGCCGAGCTGCGCCGGCGCCTCGCCGAGGACGACGAGGTGCGGCGGCAGGCCACCGAACTGTCCAGCCTGCGGCTGCTCGCCGACCACGGGCAGTACACGATCATCCCGGCCAGGGTCATAGCGATCGGTGACATCACCGGGACGGACTGGACGGTCACGATCAACGCTGGCAGCGCCGACGGCGTCACCCCGGACAAGCTGGTGATCGACAACGACGGGCTGGTCGGCACCGTCCTGACCGCCACCGCCCATGCCGCCGTGGTACGGCTGGTGTCCAGCCCGGCCAGCCACATCGGCGCCCGGCTGGAGAACACCAGGCTGCTCGGCGCGGTGGCCGGCGGGGGCACTCCCGGCAGCCTGGCCTTCACCCTCTACGACGCCACCCTCCAGGTGAAGACGGGTGATCGCCTTGTGACGTTCGGCAGCAACGACTATGCCGGTGGGGTGCCGATCGGTGTCGTCACCAAGGTCCTGGACTCCGGCGGGGGGCTCTCGCGCTCGGCCGAGGTCACCACCTTCGCGGCCCTGGGCTCGCTGGACCTCGTCGGCGTTGTCGTCGGCCGGCCCGCCGCCGATCCGGGCGACCGGCTGCTGCCGCCACGCCCGGTGCCACCGCCGGCCGCCGCGCCGCCGGCCGCCGCATCACCGGCCGCCGCATCACCGGCC
>NZ_CAKKTL010000156.1:10466-12256 GCF_920664355.1 Protofrankia sp. CiP1_Cm_nod2 | reverse complement strand
GCCGGCTGCCGCTCCGCCGCCGGCGGCTGGCTGCCCGCCGCCGGTCCGGGCCTCCGGCGCGGTCGCCGCTGCCGCGGGGATCTCCGTGGACATGCCGGCGGACGTGGTCGCTGACGGGTCCGGCGATGAGCCGGCGCTCGTCGAGGTGGGGCGCGCGGCGGGCGACGCCGTGGCTTCGAGCCGTGCGTCACCGGCTGCCGCGCCCTGCCCGCCGGACCCGTTCGTGGTCGCGGCCAGGCCGACGACGATCGCGACAATGGTGACGACGAGCGCGACGGCTCCGATCACCAGCGGAGCCCCGCGCCGGCGTCGGGCCCGTGACGTCGTCAGCGGCGCTGCGGCTGGTTCACGCGCCACGGCTTGGGTGATGGCCGCTGCGACCTGAGGGGCGGCTGGCTCGACCTGGGCAGTGGCCGATTCGCTCTGAGGGGTGGCCGTTGCGGCCTGGGCGGGGGCCGGCTCGACTTGGACAGCAGTAGTTTCACCCTGGGCGGTGGATGTTTCGCTCTGGGCGATACCTGGTTCGGCTCGGACGGTGAGCGCTTCGCTCCGGGTCGTGGTCGCTTCGGCCAGAGCTCCGGCCAAGTCGACCGGTGACCTGACGTCACCAGGGCCGGGACGTGCGTGCGGCCCGTCGTCGTCCGTCCCGGATACGGCCGGAACCGGAGCCGGGGCCACCGGCACCGGCACCGGCACAGGTGCCGCGGGAGACGGCTGGTCGGCGTCGGACGGCTGGTCGTCCGTGCCGGTGGCCGCGGTGTGGGCGCTCAGCACGTCGGCCACCGGCGGTGGCAGCCAGCCGGGGCCGGGGCGCAGAACGGTCGTTTCCTGATCCTGGCCGGTGAGCCGAGCCAGCATGTCCGTCAGGGCCGGCCGGGCGGCGGGGTCCTTCGCCAGGCAGACGGTGACGAGTTCGCGCAGGTCGCCGTCGAGGCCGTCGAGGGTCGGCTCAGCATGGACCAGCCGGTAGACCAGCGCCGGGGTGGGGCCGGTCCCGAACGGCTCCCTGCCGGTCGCGGCGAAGGCGATGAGCGCGCCGAGGGCGAACACGTCACACGGCGGGCCGATCTCACCGCCGGTGATCTGCTCGGGTGCCATGAAACCGGGGGAGCCCAGCACGCCACCGGTCAGGGTGAGCCCGGTGGCGTCGGCCGCGCGGGAGATCCCGAAGTCGATGACCCGCGGGCCGTCGGTGGCCAGCAGCACGTTCGACGGTTTGAGGTCCCGGTGGACGAGCCCGGCCCGGTGCACGGCGGCGAGCGCCTCGGCGAGCCCGGCGGCGAGCGTGCGCACCGACTCCTGGGGGAGCGGGCCCGTCCGGCGGATGGTCTCGGCGAGGGACAGCCCGGGCACGTAGGCGGTGGCGAGCCAGGGACGGTCGGCGGCCGGGTCGGCGTCGATGACCGCGGCCGTGTACGCGCCGCTGACGGCTCGAGCGGCCCGCACCTCGCGGCCGAACCTGTCCCGGAACTGCGGGTCGTCGGCGAGCTCGGGCCGGACGACCTTCACCGCCACGGCACGGCCGGCCGGTGAGCGACCCAGGTAGACGCGGCCCATCCCGCCGGCACCCAACCGCCCTACCAGCCTGTACGGGCCGACCTGGGTGGGATCGTCCGATCTCAGTGGCTGCATGGCTGGACCCCCACCCGGACCATGATCTGGCGGATTCTCACCGTGACCGGCGGTCCACGTCGTCCACTATAGGCAGTTGTCCACGGTTTCACGGTCGGACGGACGGGCGGGTGCCCGACAGCCGGAGTGGGTTCAGGCCGGGGTCGCCCGCGGGGCCC
>NZ_CAKKTL010000156.1:0-10260 GCF_920664355.1 Protofrankia sp. CiP1_Cm_nod2 | reverse complement strand
GCCGGTTGTCTGAACGTTGTCGAACGAGGCGGTGTCCATGACGGGTTCGCCGTCGCCGGCCGGGCCGCGCGTTCCCGACGGTCGGCTGGCCGGGAGCGTCGGGGCGCCGGGCAACACGCTGTCCGGGTACGTCGGCGGGAACCGGTCGTGGGCCCGGGATGCCGGGGAGGCGGGTTCCCGTTAGTCCGCCGTCGCTTCGACAGCGGTTGACGTGCCTGTTCAGCTTCCCGCGGTGTCGGCGGTCTTCGTCAACCGGAACGCGGACAGGGCGGCGTTCCACGACCAGCTCGACCGCCCCACCGACATTGCCTGTCCGCGGGTGGTGGTCGTGACGGGGATGCCGGGGGTCGGCAAGTCCGCCGCGGCGGCCCGCTGGGCGCACGAGGTCCGGCCCCGCTTCGGCGACGGCCAGCTCTACGTCGACGTGGAGCGCCTGGCCTGCCGTGGCGCTGCCGCGGTCAGTGACGTCCTGCGCGGGTTCGTCGAGGCGCTGGGCGCGCACGGCGGCCGCATCCCGGCCGACCTGGCGGGTCTGACAGCCGCCTACCGGCAGCGCACCGCCGGTCTGCGGCTGCTGGTCGTGGTCGACGGCGTCGAGTTCCCGTCGCAGGTGACCCCGCTGCTGCCGGCCTCGGAGGACAGCCTGGTCGTGGTGACGAGCCATCATCGGCTCACCGCGCTGCTCGCCGACGGCGCCGATCTGCTGACGCTGCGTCCGCTCGCCCCGGCGGACGGCGTTGAGCTGATCTCCAGGATGGTGGGGCCGGCGCGGCTGTCCCGGGAGCCCGAGGCCGCCGCGGAGATGGTGCGCCTGTGCGGCGGGCTGCCGATCGCGCTGCGTGTCGTCGGTGCCCAGCTCAAGGCCGGCCCGCACCTGGCCATGGCGGACGTGGCGGCCCGGCTCCGGGACGAACGCGGCCGGCTGGACCGGCTGTCCCTGGAAGGTGATCCGGTGATCGAAGCCGCGTTGGAAGTCGCCTACGCCGCTCTCCCGGCCGACGCCCGCGCCCTGTACAGGGTGCTCGGCCTGCATCCGGGACGTGAGTTCGGCGGGCCCGTGGCCGTGGCCGCGACGGGCCTGCCCCCCGATGTCGTCGAGGACGCGCTGGCGGTTCTGCTCTCGGCGAACCTGGTCGAAGCGGTGGGCGACGGCCGGTATCGAATTCACGAACTGGTCCGGATCCACGCCTTCCGATGCGCCGAGAGCGAGCAGTCGCCACAGTGGCGTGACGATGTCGCCCGTCGCGTCGTCGACGCGTACCTGCGCGGCGCGGCCGTCGCCGACCGGGTGGCGATGGGTTCCCGGATGCGGCTGTCCGAGCAGGCCGGGTGGGCCGAACGGCTGCTGGGTGCGACCCGGGCCGGCCGTACCGATCAGGGCGGTCGTACCGGCCGGAGCGGTCAGGGCGATCATGACGCCGGCCGGGGGGACGACGACGTGCCGTTGGCCGGTTCGGCCGTCGACCCGGCCCGGCTGTCCTCCCCGGGCGCCGCGCTCGACTGGCTGGAGTCGGAGCGGTCGAATCTCTTGGACGCGGTGCGCACGGCCTCGGCGCGCGGCTGGGACACGGCGGTCTGGGAGCTGTGCGAGGCGCTGTGGGTGCTGTACTACAACCGTAAGCACTACCCCGAGTGGCTGGAATCCCACGAGCTCGCCGTTGCCGCCGCGGCTCGTCTCGGCCATCAGGCGGCCGAGGCGAGGATGCGCAGCCAGCTGGGCCGGGCGCTGGTCGAGCTGGAGCGTTTCGCCGAGGCCGAGGCCCAGTTCGAGGAGGCCATCCGGCTCGCCCGTGTGGCGGTGAACCGCCGGGTGGAGGCGTCCGTGCTGGAGTTCGTCGGCCGGGCCCGCTTCGAGCAGGCGGACTACCCCGCGGCCATCGCCGCGTTCGAGCGTTCCCGGAGCATGAACGCGGACCTCGGCAACGCCCGGGGCGTCGCGTTGCAGACCCACCATCTCGGACGGGCGCTCGCCGGTTCCGGCCGGTCCGCCGAGGCGGCCGCGGTGCTGGCGGAGGCCCTGGCCGGCTTTGAGGCGTTACCGGACGAGCACAACCAGGCGCGGGTGCTCATCAGCCTCGGGGAGGTGCACTGCGACCTGGCCCGTTACGCCGACGCGGAGCGGGCGCTGGCCGCGGCGATCGACATCATGCGCCGCCGCGGCGTCCCGTTCCAGGTGGCATTGGCCTCGGAGGTGCTCGCCGACGTGGCCGCGGCGACCGGGGACCACCTCGCGGCCCGGCGCCACCGGGAGGAAGCGCTCACCGCGTACACCGACGCGGGCAGCCCCCGCGCCCACCGGCTACGCGAGGCACTACTGGCGGACACCAATCCGGCGACGTGACACGCGTGGACCCGCCCGGTGCGTCCAACATGGCACACGCCGACGCCGCTCCTTTCTCCGCCCCTCCGCGCACTCCGCCCCTCCGTCCCTCGTCCCGAACCGCCCCCCGCCCGATCCCTTGTGATCAAATACTGTCGAATCATGAGAACGAGGGGATATGTGGTCGCTGTGGCAGCCACTTTCGTACTCGTTCTTGTGATCCAGTTCTTGTGATCCGACATGGGCGTGGCTGCCCGGCCGGGGGGTTGTGGCCGCGGGGTGGTGCGCTGGCCGCGGCTTACTCCCCGGTGCCTGTTCTGGACGCATGAACGATCATGCTTCGCGTCCCGGTCTGGACGTGTAGGCCGGTGGCGGGTAACGCCGGCCGGCGGCCCTCGACGAACCATCCGTAGATCGCGGAGGCGAGCAGGGCCGGGTCGTCGGTCGGCGTCGGCGCCCGTGCGGGTGCCCACGCCGTCGATGTCGGCGCCGATGTCGGCACCGATGGCGGTATGGGCGTGCTGGTGGGTGCGGTTTGCGTCGTGGTCATGGCGGCTTGCTGTGTTGACTGTATGACGTATGCCTGCATCCAGGCCCTGAGCGTCGTGCCGTCCCGGAGGCGGACGAGGCAGTACGGAGGGTCCGAGACGTCGGCGGCGAGCCGGCAGCCCGGGTAGTCGGCGAGGGTGTCGGCCAGCCACTCCTCGGCGGGATAGTCGATGCCGGGCACGCGCCGCACCATGACGTCGGCGCTCTCCAGCAGCCGTATGTCGGTTTCGGCGATGTCGACGACCAGGTGCGGGTCGGTCATGCGTGGGCGCCCACCGGTCAGGAGGTGGCCGTCCGTGCGCCCGTCCGCGACCGCGGGCAGTCGCCGGATTGTGATCGTCGCCGTCGCCGTCGCCGTCGCCGTCGCCGTCGCCGTTGTTCCCTGGTCCGAATCCTGGCCGGCCTTTGCCGTCCGGTTCGCCCCGGCATCCTGGTCCATCCCCGCCTCCGTGCTCGTCCCCACGTCCGCATCCCGGTCGAGGCCTGTCCCCGCGGCGGCCCTCATGCCGGTGCCGAGGCCGGTGTCCGCATCGGTGCCGCTGCCGGTGCCATCATCGGTGCCGGTGCCGGTGCCGGTGCCGGTGCCGGCGGCGATGATGGCTGTTTCGGCGAGCAGAGCGGTCGGGTGCCGCCATTCGTGTTCGGGCGTCGGCACGCGCGCCGGGGCCCGGGCCGGGCTCGGTGGGCCGGCGGGCGGTGGCAGGCCCATCAGCCGGTACATCAGGTCGGCCAGCACCCGCAGGGACTCCCCGGGCCGGGCGAACGTGGCCGCCGCGAGATCCGCGTACCGGCCCGGTCGGTGTGTCGCGACGGCCCGGTCCACCTGCGCGCGCAGCCCCGCCGTGGCCGTCAGCCGGGGCGCGGTGCGCAGCAGGGCGGCGGTGGAGCCGTCCGGGTCGACTTCGGCGGGGTCGCCCGCCGCGAGGAGAACCGGCCGGTCCAGCGCCGCCGCGTACACGGTGACGGATCCGTGGTCGCCGATCACCGCGTCCGCGGCGACCAGGGCGGCGCGCCACCCCTCCCGGGCGGGTATGAGCAGCAGGCCGGCCCGGCGGGCCTCGTCCAGCCAGGCCCGGAGCTGCCATGGGCCGTGCCCGTGCCAGCCGTTGGGATGCACGACCGCCGCGACCCGGTACTCGTCCACCGGTAACTCGGCGAGCAGGCGGGCCGGCAGGTGCGGCCAGCGGCCCAGCAGCGACCCGGGGCCCCAGGTCGAGGTGAGTGTCACCAGTGTGTGAGCGGGGCTGACTCCCAGCGCCCCGCGGTACTCCCGGCGGAAACGCAGGCTCGCGCGCAGGCGGTCGTAACAGGGATCACCGGCCACCACCGCGACGGGCACGGCCTGCGGGCAGTCGCGGCGCAGCCGGGCGCGTTGCTCCTCGTGCGAGAGCACGATCGCGGACGGGACGACCTTCCCGTCGCGTAACAGTTGTTCCCGGGCCAGCCCGAACACCGGTTTCCGGTTTCCGGTTTCCGGTTTCCGGTTTCCGGTTTCCGGTTTCCGGTTTCCGGTTTCCGGTTTCCGGTTTCCGGTTTCCGGTTTCCGGTTTCAAATATTTATTATATCCGGCGCCGTGGGGCATGACAATCAACGGAGCCGACAGTTTGTGCAGGTCGCCGCCGTGACTTGCCGCGAGGGCCAGGTCGAAACGGGTCGCCACCGCCTGCTCTCACGGTACTGTCCGCGCGCCGATACCGGCCAGCAGGTCGACGACGCCATCGTTGAAGGGTGAGGTGCCGGTCGTCGTGAACACCACCTGGACCCTGGTGTCGGCCGTGAGCGCGGGAAGGACGTCGAGCAGGCGGTTCGTCGAGGTGACGGTGTGGGCCACCACGAGCACCGTGCGGGACGCCGTGACCGTCGACCACGAAGCTGCCTCGGGCCCGATCGGTACCCGCAGCCATGGTCGGTCGATCGCCACCACCCCCCGAGTCCACGACCTCCGCCACGCTACCCACCGGCAGCGCCCGCCGCGGCCCGACCGTCCACCTCGCTGACCGTCCACCTCGCCGACGGGATCCTCGTCGGCAGGGCCGGCCCTCCTCGGCAGACGGTCTCGCCGCTGTCGCTGTCGCCGTCGCGGGGCCGGACCGGGTGCGGGCCCGGCGGATTCCGGGGCAGAGGACTGAAGGAGCTGGTGGGCTGGACGATGCGGTGAGTGACTGGGCGCGACCGGCCTGGTCGGGCTGATTTTCTACCTTGTCGGTCGATATTGACGGGTGATCTGTGGGCGGGTAGCTTCTGGCACCGGACGTCGGTGTCGGGCTCCGTTTCACCGGCCGGTAGCCACGTCCGCGGTCGGGCGCTCCAGAGATGAGCCTGGCGCGACAGAGCGGTCGTGTGGGCGCGTGCGTGGTCGTAGGAGGAAACCAGCGTGCAGCGGTCGCATGGCCATGCCTGCGCTGTTTCGCCGTGCTGTGTCGCCCCGGCGACGTTCTCGCGTCGGCATATCGATCTACAGCGGGTGACGAGCTGTCTGTGTCCGTAGCCGCCAGCGTCTGAGCTGATACCGGCTCCGCTCGCCGTCAGCCGTGAGTGGATCTGTCTGGCGTTTCCATGGCATCGCCGTGTCACCGGTCGTGGCTCACGGTGCGTCCTCATCGCCATGTTTCGGCTCGTCTTTCTGCCTGTGGTGGTCCTGACGCCACACCATGCGGGTCGGCATTACGTGTCCATCGCATAACGCGTTGTTCTTTTCATTGCCTGTTCTGTGCTTTTGTCACGGTCCGTCCGGGATTTCAGGTGCGCGGGTATACGGCCCCGCCGGCTGCTTCCCTCGGCTGCCTCGCAGGAAAGGACTGTTGTGAACAGATCAGCCCGGTCCGGGCCCGCTCCTCGGTGGGCGGTGGCTGTTGCCGCGCTCGCCGCGGCCGCGACGCTGGTGAGCGCCTGTGGCTCCGATGACGACGAGCCCACCAGCGGTGCGCGTGCCGGCACACCCCGCCCGGGGGGCACGCTGACCTTTGCGGTGGGCTCGGACGCGGGATGTGTGGACCCGCAGCAGGTGGGCAGCAACGACACGATCTACTCGCTGCGGCAGATCGTCGACTCGTTGACCGACCAGAACCCCCGGACGGGCGAGATCGTGCCGTGGCTGGCGGAGCGCTGGGAGATCAGCCCGGACGCGAGGACGTTCACCTTCCACCTGCGGCCCGGTGCGACGTTCAGCGACGGGACGCCGGTGAACGCGCGGTCGGTCAAGGACAACTTCGACGCGATACCGAAGCTGGGCGCGCTGGCTGTCCTGGGGACGGGCTACCTCAGCGGTTACGAGGGCACCACGGTGGTCGACGACCTCACCGCCGCGGTCGCGTTCAGGCAGCCGAACGCCCAGTTCCTGCAGGCCACGTCGACGTTCTCGCTGGGGCTGGTGTCGGGGGCGAGCATCGCCAGAACCCCGCAGCAGCGGTGCGGTGAGGGCGTGACCGGGTCGGGCCCGTTCGTGCTGTCGAAGTACGCGCCGGCCCAGTCGATCACGCTGGCGAAGCGCACCGGCTACAACTGGGGCTCGTCCCTGTGGACGAAGAAGGGCGAGGCGTACCTGGACACGCTCGCGTTCAAGGTGGTCCCGGAGGCGGGCGTGCGCAGCGCCAGCCTGACCTCCGGACAGGTCGACGCGATCGGCAGCGTGGGCCGCGCCGACGAGACGGCGCTCAAGGGCGGCGGGGCCAGCCTGCAGGCACGGGCCAACCCGGGGGTGGTGTTCAACCTGAGCCTGAACAACTCCCGGCCGATCCTGCAGGACCAGAAGGTGCGGCAGGCCATCCTGTTCGCCATCGACCGCAAGCAGGTCGCCGACACGGTGTTCCCGACCGGCACCCACCCGGCGACGAGCATCCTGGCGCACACGGCCCCCGGCTACCAGGATCTCGGCTCGGACCTGGCCTTCGACGCCGCCCGGGCCAGGTCGCTGCTGGACGCGGCCGGCTGGGTGCCCGGCGCCGACGGGATCCGGCAGAAGGACGGCGTCCCGCTGCGCCTGGCGGTGAGCTGGTTCGCCAACGCGGCCACCAACAAGCCGACCCTGGAACTGGTCCAGCAGCAGCTGAAGACGGTCGGTGTCGATCTCGTGCTGAAGGAGCTACAGATCGCGCAGGCGGCCCAAATCCAGCGCTCGGGCGACTTCGACGTGCTGTGGGGCAACCTGACCCGCGCCGACCCCGACATCCTGCGCACCCTGTACTCCACGCAGCTGGCGAACGCGTACCGGCTGCCGCCGACCCAGCTCGACAGCGTCCTCACCGACCAGGCGGCCGAACCGGATCCGGTCAGGCGGCAGAACCTGGTGGCCCAGGCCCAGCAGCTGATCGTGCGGAACGCCTACGTCGTCCCGGTCGTGGAGCTGCAGACCGAGCTGGGTGTGTCGAAGAACGTCCACAACCTGGACTTCGAGGCGTCCAGCCGGATCCAGCTGCACGACACCTGGAAGAGCTGACACGGCACCAGCCGGCCCGCGGGGCCGGACGGCGCCTGAACGACCGGGACAGGCCAGGCGGGTGCCGCGCCCTCGTGCGAGAGAGTTGCGTGCGAGGGCCCGGACATGCGAGGGCCGGGAGGCATGAGGGCCGGGACGCCCGCGTCGGGCGGGAGGAGGGCAGCGGATGCGACGTTACGTGATCCGGCGTCTCGCGCAGGCGGCCGGCGTGCTGTGGGCGGCCTACACGCTGTCGTTCCTGGTGCTGGACTACCTGCCCGGCGACCCGGTCTCGGCGATGGCCGGCGCCGGGATGGACTCCTCGGCCATCGACCCGGCGCGGCTTGAGGAGCTGAAGGGGCAGTACGGGTTCGACAAGCCGGTGCTGGTGCAGTACGTCGACTACCTGGGCAGTGCGCTGCGCGGCGACTTCGGCGACTCGGTGTCCACCGGCCGGCCGGTGACCTCCGTGATCGCCGACGCGCTGCCGCAGACGCTGCAGCTCACCGGCGCGGCACTGCTGCTCGCGACGCTCCTCGGCGGCGGGCTGGCGCTGGTCGCGACCTACACCTCGCAGCGCTGGCTGCGCCAGGCCCTGCTGTCGCTGCCGTCGCTGGGGGTGTCGATACCGACGTTCTGGGTCGGCCTGATGATCGTCCAGCTGTTCTCCTTCCGGCTGCGGCTGTTCCCGGCCTTCGGCAACGACGGGCTGCGCGGCCTGGTCCTGCCGGCGGTCACCCTGGCGGTCCCCACCGGCGCGATGGTCGCGCAGGTGCTGGCCAAGAGCCTGCTCACCGCGCTGGACGAGCCGTACGTGCAGACGGCCCGGGCCAAGGGCGCCGGACGGGCCCGCGTCCATCTTGGCCATGCGCTGCGCAACGCGTCCCTGCCGGCGCTGACGGTCATCGGCCTGCTGGTCGGGCAGCTGATGGCCAACGCCGTCGTGATCGAGACGGTCTTCGCCCGCAACGGCCTCGGCCGGATCACCGCGGCCGCGGTCTCCGTGCAGGACCTCCCGGTCGTGCAGGGGGTCGTCGTCTTCGGCGCACTGGTCTTCGTGCTGGTCAACCTGGTCGTCGACCTGATCTACCCGTTGTTGGACCCACGGGTCGTGGTAGCCGCCACCGTGCGAAGGAGCCCCGCGTGAGCGTGCGAAGGAGCCCCTCGTGAGCCGGTCACTGGCCGCCGGGCCGGCCGTCCAGGCCGGGCCCGAGCCGCCGCCCGAGGCGATATCGCCGGCGCCGGGCCCGCGGCTGGGCGTGGACGTGCGGCGGCTGTCGCGGTTCTTCCTGCGCCGTCCCGGGCTGGTGCTGTCACTGATCGTGGTGACGCTGGTGGTGCTGGCCGCGTTCTGGCCGACGCTGTTCACCGGGCGTGACCCGCTGCTGGGGGTGCCGGCCGACAACTTCCAGCCGCCCGGCGCCCGCCACTGGTTCGGCACCGACGAACTGGGCCGCGACACCTACTCCCGGGTCGTGCACGGGGCGGCGCTGTCCCTGAAGGCGACGCTGGTCGCGGTCGCGGTCGCGTTCGTCGTCGGTGGGGCCCTCGGGCTGGTCGCCGGATTCGTCGGCCGCTGGGTCGAGGACGTGCTGATGCGCTTCGTCGATGTGCTGCTGTCCATCCCGGCCCTGTTCCTGTCGCTGGCGCTGGTGACCGCGCTGGGGTACGGCACGGTGAAGGTCGCCGTCGCGGTGGGGATCGCCAGCGTGGCCAGCTTCGCCCGGGTCATGCGCGCCGAGGTGCTCAGGGTGCGCCAGGCCGTCTTCGTCGAGGCCGCGCGCTCGTCGGGGACGCGCTGGTACGGCGTGCTCGGACGGCACGTGCTGCCCAACGCGATGGGGCCGGTCGTCGTGCTGGCAACGCTCGACTTCGGGACCGCGGTGCTGGCGGTGTCCTCGCTGAGCTTCCTCGGCTACGGCGCCGCGCCGCCCGCGCCGGAGTGGGGCACGCTCGTCTCCGACGGCCGTAACTATCTGGCCAACGCGTGGTGGCTCTCGACGCTGCCCGGCCTGACCGTGGCGGCGACGGTACTGGCGACCAACCGCATCGCCCGGGCACTGGACGGAGAATGGGCCACCCAACGATGACCGATCACGGCACCGACAGCCAGGACCGCCCCGGCAGCCGCGACGCTGCCTCCCCTGACGGCGCCTCCACCGCCGGCGCCGACGGCATCCTCACCGATGGTCACGACGGCGATCACGACGGCGATCACGCGGGCGCGGGCCTGCTCGCGATCCGCGGGCTGTCCGTGTCGTACCGCACCCGGACCGGGCCGCTGCCCGCCGTCCAAGGTGTCGACCTCGACGTCGAGCCGGGTGAGATCGTCGCGCTGGTCGGCGAGTCCGGCTCGGGCAAGAGCACGCTGGCGCACGCGATCGTCGGGCTGCTGCCGGCCGGGGGACACATCGACGCCGGCAGTGTCCGGTTCGGTGGCCGTGACCTCGCCACCCTGTCGGAGCGGGAGCTGCGTGCCATCCGCGGGGCCCGGATCGGGCTCGTCCCGCAGGACCCCACCGTCTCCCTCAACCCGGTGAAACGGATCGGCGTCCAGGTGGCCGAGGTGCTGCGCATCCACCGGCTGGCCACCCGCCGCTCGGCTCCGCTGGAGGCGGTCGCGCTGCTGGAGCGGGCCGGCCTCGCCGAACCGGAGATCCGTGCCCGGCAGTATCCGCACGAGCTGTCCGGCGGCATGCGGCAGCGGGCGCTGATCGCCATCGCGATCGCGGCGCAGCCCAAGATGATCATTGCTGACGAGCCGACCAGCGCCCTGGACGTCACCGTGCAGCGACTGATTCTCGACCACATCCAGCACCTGGCCGACGAGCTCGGCACCGCCGTCCTGCTCGTCACCCACGACCTCGGTGTCGCCGCGGACCGCGCGCGACGCATCGCGGTGATGTCGCAGGGCCGGATCGTGGAGAGCGGGCCCACGGCCCAGATTCTCGACAGCCCCCGCGACCCCTACACCCA
>NZ_CAKKTL010000155.1:11169-13790 GCF_920664355.1 Protofrankia sp. CiP1_Cm_nod2 | reverse complement strand
TCGAACACACGTTCCGCAGGCCTGGTGGGTTCGGGTGCCGCGGTCCGCCAGTGCGTCGGTGGCTGGGATCCGGAGGCGGCGCATCGGGCTGTCGGACCGTTCCAGTAGCGTTGGCCGGCTGTCTTATCAGGGGGAGGTCGGTCGTGCTGCTGGAGGAGCTCAAGCCAGGGCTGCGCGTCGACGGGCTCATCCCCGCCGAGGTCATCACGGTCATTGCCGCGCAATGGCACGGTTCCGACGCGCTCGAACTGACCTACAAGACCACCGCCGGCGGCCTCGGCCAGCAGGTCGTCTTCCGCAAGGACCAGGACAAGCTCAGCGTCGCCCAGACCGGCAGCCGCGCCTTCGACGCCAACGCCAGCGACTTCAAGCTCGCGGCCGAGGCGCAGCGCATCTCGCTGGCCGGGCTGTTCGACCCGATGCTCGCCGTCGCCACCAGTGACGTGCGGCCTCTCCCCCATCAGATCCGCGCGGTGTACGGCGAGCTGCTCCCGCGTACCCCGCTGCGCTTCCTGCTCGCCGACGACCCCGGCGCCGGCAAGACGATCATGGCCGGCCTCTACATCAAGGAGCTGCTGCTGCGCGATGACGTGAAGCAGTGCCTCATCGTCGCGCCCGGCGGGCTCGTGGAGCAGTGGCAGGACGAGCTCTTCTTCAAGTTCGGCCTCCGCTTCGATCTGCTGACCAGCCAGCTCATCGACTCCCAGGTCAACCTCAACGTCTTCGAGACCTACCCGCTCCTCATCGCACGGATGGATCAGCTCTCCCGCAACGAGCGGCTCCAGGCCCAGCTCGGAGAGACCGAATGGGATCTGATCATCGTCGACGAGGCCCACCGCATGGGCGCCCACTACTTCGGCGGCAAGCTGGAGAAGACCAGGCGCTTCCAGCTCGGGGAGCTCCTCGGCGAGATCACCCGCCATCTGCTGCTGATGACCGCGACCCCGCACTCGGGCAAGGAGGAGGACTTCCAGCTCTTCCTCACGCTGCTCGATCGGGACCGGTTCGAGGGCAGGCAGAAGAAGACCACGGACACCAGCGGGATCATGCGCCGCATGGTCAAGGAGGACCTGCTCACCTTCGAGGGCAGGAAGCTCTTCCCCGAACGCGTCGCGGAGACCGTTCCCTACGAGCTGACCGCGTCGGAGTACGCCCTCTACGAGGACGTCACCCACTACGTCCGCGAGGGGATGAACCGGGCCGACCGGGTCGGCGGCAAGCGCAAGAACACCGTCGGCTTCGCCCTCACCGTTCTCCAGCGGCGGCTTGCCTCCAGCCCGGAGGCGATCTACAAGAGCCTTGTGCGCCGTTGCGAGCGCCTGGAGCGCAAACGGCAGGAGATCCTCAACGGCACCTACCGCGAGCCGGACCCGGCAGTCGAGTGGAGTGCGATCGACGCCGACGAGTTCAACGCCGAGGAGATCGAGGAGCTGGAGGAGGACCTGCTCGACGCCGCCACCGCGGCGCAGACGGTAGCGGAGCTCAACGCGGAGCTGATCGAGCTGGCCGAGCTGGTGAAGACCGCCAGGCTCGTCCGCGACGCCGGCACCGACCGCAAGTGGACCGAGCTGTCGAACATCCTCCAGGACAACGCGCTGACCACCGACGCGAACGGCTGGCCGCGGAAGTTCATCATCTTCACCGAGCACCGTGACACCCTCGACTACCTCCAGGCCAGAATCGGATCGCTGCTCGGCAAGCCCGACACGGTCAGGGCCATTCACGGCGGCGTACGCCGCGGCGAGCGTCGCCAGATCACCGAGGAGTTCACCAAGAACCGCGACGTCCAGATTCTGATCGCCACCGACGCCGCCGGCGAGGGCCTTAACCTTCAGGCCGCCCATCTGATGGTCAACTACGACCTGCCGTGGAATCCCAACCGCATCGAGCAGCGGTTCGGCCGCGTCCACCGCATCGGCCAGGAGGAGATCTGCCGGCTGTGGAACCTCGTCGCGTCCAACACGCGTGAGGGTGAGGTCTTCACCCGCCTGCTGGGAAAGCTCGACCAGATGCGCCAGGACTACGGCGGCAAGGTCTTCGACGTCCTCGGTGAGGCCTTCTCCGAGATCCCGCTGCGCACCCTCCTGCTCGACGCCATCCAGTACGGCGAGCGCCCCGACGTGAAGGCGAGGATGCACGAGGTCATCGACGCCAGCGTCGGCGACGGCCTCAGGGACCTGCTCGAGGAGCGGGCGCTCGCGTCGGAGCACCTCGCCGAGGCCGACCTCCAGCGGCTGCGCGCGGCGATGGACGAGGCTCGCGCCCGGCGGCTCCAGCCGCACTACATCGAGCTGGCGTTCAAGGCGGCCTTCACCCGTCTCGGTGGCCGGATCGCCAGGCGTGAGCGGGGGCGCTACGAGATCGCGAACGTGCCCCAGCACATCCGCTCGGCCGGCAGGGGGCCGATCGCGACGAAGTACGACCGGGTCGCCTTCGACCTTGCCCACGCCCAGCCCGACGGGCTCGCTCGGGCCGACCTGCTCGCGCCCGGCCACCCGCTCCACGACGCGGTCATGGACGAGACCGTCCGGCGGTTCGGCGGCGCGCTGAACCATGGCACCGTGCTCGTGTCCTCGACCCTCGACGAGCCACACCTGCTCGTCGGCGTCGTCGAGGAGGTC
>NZ_CAKKTL010000155.1:7598-10564 GCF_920664355.1 Protofrankia sp. CiP1_Cm_nod2 | reverse complement strand
ACCGACGCCACCGGCGAGTCGGTGGCGCGCCGTTTCGGCTACGCCTACGTCGACAGCTACGGCACCGTCAGCCCCGCCGGCCCCGCGCCGTACCTGGACTGCGTCGCCGCTCCCGCGAGCCCGGCGACCGACGCCGCACGTGCCGTCGCGTGGCTTGCCGAGGCCGAGGACACGGCCACGAGCTGGATCATCGCCAACCGGCTCCCCGAGTACCTCACCGAGGTCCAGCCCCGCCGGCTGGCGGAGCTGACGAAAGCCCGCGACCTGGTCACGAAGCGCCTCACCGCGGAGAGCGAGCGCCTGCTGTTCGAGGCGGCGATCGCCTCGGAGAATGAGCGGAAGGGCGAGAAGCCCAGGGAGTCGTCGGAGAGCCTCAACCGCAAGGCGGTCGAACTCGACAGCCGGCTCCGCAGGCGCCTGGAGCTGCTCGACCAGCAGCAGCTCATGTCCACCAGGCCGCCCCGCCTCGTCACCGCCGCCCTCGTGCTGCCCGTCAGCATGTTCGACGACGAACTGCCGCCGTCCGCGCCGATGCACGCCAAGGAGACCAGGGAGGTCGAGCGCCGCGGCGTCGACCTCGTCCTGGCGCGCGAGCGAGAACTCGGCCGCCAGCCCGTCGAGCAGGCGTTCAACAATCCCGGCTTCGACATCCTCTCGACCGACGCCCAGGGCGACACCTACCGCATCGAGGTCAAGGCCCGCCTCGACGGCGCCACCGACTTCTTCGTCACCCACAACGAGGTGATGACCGGCAAGAACGCCGTCCCACGCTACCGGCTCGCGCTCGTCAGGGTCGACCCGCGCGGGGCGCGGCACGACGAGGTCCGCTACCTCGACGCCCCCTTCGCCACCACCGACCTCGGCGACTTCGAGGCCACCGGCCTGCGCGGCGACTGGGCCAGGATGTGGGCCAAGGGCAGCACCCCGTTCTGATGGTGACAAGCCCGTTGGTTGCCGCTGAGCCGCCCAGCCGGTCTCCGGGGACGAGGAAGAGGACGTCGTGCAGAAACGCAAGTTGATCGAGGTCGCGCTGCCGCTGGAGGCGATCAACCGGGAGTCCGCCCGGGAGAAGTCCATCCGGCACGGACACCCCTCCACGCTGCACCTGTGGTGGGCGCGCCGTCCCCTCGCGGCTGCGCGCGCCGTGCTGTTCGCCCAGCTCGTCGACGACCCGTCCGCACGGCCCGAGGAGTTCCCCACGGAGGAGCTGCAGCGCAAGGAGCGCGAGCGGCTGCACGAGCTGATCGAGCGGCTTGTGGTGTGGGAGAACATCCGTGACGAGAAGCTGCTCGCCGAGGCGCACGCCGAGATCCTCAAGTCCACCGATGGCAAGCCACCAGCGATCCTCGACCCGTTCGCGGGCGGTGGCACCATCCCCCTGGAGGCCCAGCGACTCGGCCTGGAGGCGCACGCCTCCGACCTCAACCCCGTCGCCGTCCTCATCAACAAGGCGCTCATCGAGATCCCACCCAAGTTTCGCGACCAGCCTCCCGTCTACCCCGGCCTGGCCGACTCCGAGATCCGCGCCTGGAAGGGCGCCGAGGGCCTGGCCGCCGACGTGCGCGCCTACGGCGCCTGGATGCGCGACGAGGCCGAGAAGCGCATCGGCCATCTCTACCCCAGGGCCACCCTCCCCGACGGCACCAAGGCCACGGTCATCGCCTGGATCTGGGCCCGCACCGTCACCTGCCCCAACCCCGCCTGCGGCATCGAGATGCCCCTGGTCCGCTCCTGGTGGCTGGGCAAGAAGAAGGGCAAGGAGTCGTACGTCGTCCCGTCCGTCGTCCCCGACCCCACCCACCCTTCGGGGCAGCGGGTCGCGTTCACCATCGGACACGACAAGGCCGGCGCGCCGACCGCTGCCACGGACGGGACGGTCTCGAAGACCGGTGCCCGGTGCCTGGCCTGCGACGCGGCGGCGGACCTGAAATACGTACGTGCCGAGGGCCGCGCCGGGCGTCTCGGTGCCCAGCTCATGGCCGTGGTCGCCGAGGGCAACCGGCAGCGCATCTACCTCGCCCCGACCGACGAGCACGTCAAGGCCGCCGATGTCGAGCGACCCGACGACGTCCCTGAGGCATCTCTCCCGGCCGAGGCCCTCGGCTTCCGGGTACAGGCCTACGGCATGACGAGGTGGGCCGACCTGTTCACCAACCGCCAGCTCACCGCACTGACTACCTTCAGCGACCTGGTCTCCGACGCCCGCGAACGGGTCCTCGCCGACGGCGGCACCGAGGCGTACGCCGACGCAGTTGCTACCTATCTCGGGTTCGTCGTGAGCCGCCTGGCTGACTATCAGTCATCGATCACGACGTGGGCAAGCAATCCGCAGATGGAGATTCTCCGCAACATCTTTGCTCGGCAGGCGATCCCGATGACCTGGGACTACGCGGAGGGAAACCCATTCGCGGATAGTTCGGGAAGTCTCGTACGAATGACGAATGCTGTCACCGAGGCAGCGGAGCGCCTCGACGGGCGCGGCCCTGGTGTGGCCCAGCAGCGCGATGCTGTCGTTGCCGTGTCGGGACCCGTTCTGATCAGCACCGACCCGCCATATTACGACAACATCGGCTACTCCGATCTGTCGGACTTCTTCTACGTATGGCTGCGTCGGTCGCTGCGCGACGTACACCCAGATCTCCTAGCGACGATGCTGGTCCCGAAGGCAGAAGAGCTTGTTGCGAACCCTTTCCGCCAGGGCGGCAAGGAGGGCGCACAGCAGTTCTTCGAGGATGGCTTCCGCAAGGTCTTCGCACACGCGCGGGAGGTCGCACGAGACGACCTCCCGATCACCGTCTGGTACGCCTTCAAGCAGAGTGACGCCGATGAGGCTGGCGAGGCATCAACGGGCTGGGAGACCCTGCTTGAGGGCATGATCCGCGCGGGCTGGTCGATCACGTCGACATGGCCAAGTAGGAGCGAGAAGAGCGGCCGTATGAGAGACGTCGGCTCCAACGCGTTGGCTT
>NZ_CAKKTL010000155.1:3229-7445 GCF_920664355.1 Protofrankia sp. CiP1_Cm_nod2 | reverse complement strand
CCTCGATCGTACTGTCGCTGCGTCCTCGTCCCGAGGGTGCGCCGACGACGGACCGGCGTGGGTTTATCGCGGCGCTTGAGGCGGAGCTGCCGGAGGCGCTGCGGAAGTTGCAGCAGGGGCAGATCGCGCCGGTGGATCTGCCGCAGGCGGCGATCGGGCCGGGGATGGCGGTGTTCAGCCGGTACAGCGCGGTCCTTGAACCTGACGGCAAGAAAATGACCGTGCGCTCGGCGCTGGTGCGGATCAACGAGATCCTCGATACGGTGCTGGCCGAGCAGGAGGGCGACTTTGATTCGATCTCCCGGTTCGCGATCGCGTGGTATCGGCAGCACGGCTACGGCGTCGGCAGGTTCGGCGACGCCGACAACCTCGCCCGGGCCCGCAACACCAGCGTCGACGTGATGGACCGGGAGGAGATCCTGACGAGCCGGGCTGGCAACGTGCGGCTCATCAGGCCCGCCGACCTGTCGTGGGACTACGACGTCCTGAAGGACAGCCATACCAGCAACTGGGAGGCGCTCCACCATCTGATCAAGGTGCTGGAGCGTGACGGTATCGCCCCGGCGGGCGACTTTCTCCAGGCGGCGTTGAGTCGCCCGGACGGCGCTGTTGATGCTGACCTCGTCAAGGAGCTTGCGCACCTTCTCTTTCGCATCGCGGAGGGCAGCGGTTGGCCGAAGGACGCCTTGAGCTTCAACAGCCTGGTGACGAGCTGGCCGGAGATTCTGGAGGTCGCGCGCACTCAGAAGAAGCCCGCCAGGACGCAGTCCGCGATCGACTTCGAGGGGGACGAGTGAGATGGCGCTGAGCAACCGTGACCGCATCGAGCGGATGTTCCAGATCCTCGCGCCGGCGCTGGACGACTTCATCTCGTCGGTGATCGGCCAGGCCGACCCGGCGCTGGGCGCTGAGTGGACGAAGCTGGTCCAGGCGAAGGACCTCAAGAACGGCGTGCCCGCGGGGAAGAGCTACGACCCGCTCGACCCGCAGGTTCAGTTCCGCATGCTCACCGAAGGCAACATCACCGGCGGCTACAAGCAGGGCTGGTACCCGTTCACCCAGGCCGTCGGGCGTGCCGGCGAAACCTTCGCCAGCGAGCTCCGCGAGGTGCGCAACGACTGGGCGCACAACGGCTCGTTCACCGACGACGACGCCTACCGCGCGCTCGACACCGGCGAACGCCTGCTCAAGCTCATCGGCGCGAACGCCGAGTTCGACGAGGTCCGCGGCATCCGGCTCAACCTGCGTCGGGTGACCGCCGACAAGGACGACCGGAAGGTCCTCAAGGCCGCGGTCGCCAACCCCGAGGCCACCGGGCTCAGGCCATGGCGCGAAGTGCTCCAGCCGCACGACGACGTCGCGACCGGCAACTTCCACGCCTCCGAGTTCGCCGCCGACCTCTACAAGGTCGCCACCGGCGGCGAGGCCGACTCCGACTATGCCGACCCGGTCGAGTTCTTCAGGCGCACCTACCTCACCGAAGGCCTCCGCGACCTGATCGGCCGCGCCGTGCGACGTCTCTCGGGCGACGGCAACGCCTCGCCGGTGATCAACCTTCAGACCAACTTCGGTGGCGGTAAGACCCACTCGATGCTGTCGCTGTGGCACCTGGCCGCCGGGCTTCCCGTGGGCGAGTTCCCGCAGGAGACCCAGGAGCTGCTCACCGCCAACGGCTACACCGGCACCGCGGTGAACCGGGTCGCGATCGTGGGCAACCACCTCAGCCCGTCCGGTGTCACCAAGGACGACGGCACCCGCGTCAACACGATCTGGGGTGAGCTGGCCTGGCAGCTCGGCGGTGCCGAGGCGTACGCCATCGTCGCCACCGCGGACAGCGACCGCACCCACCCCGGCGACGCGCTCCACACGCTGCTGGCGACGTACGCGCCCGCCGTCATCCTGATCGACGAGTGGGTCGCCTACGCCCGCTCGCTCGTCGGCCGCGACGACCTCGCGGGCGGCACGTTCGACGACCAGTTCACCTTCGCCCAGTCGCTGACCGAGACCGCCAAGGGCACCTCAGGCGTCCTGCTCGCGATCTCGATCCCTGCCTCCGAGAGCGGGGACGACTCCGAGACCGTGGCCGGGAACGCCGAGGAGGTCGGCGGCACCAACGGGCTCGAAGCCTTGAAGCGGCTCCAGAACGTCGTGCGCCGGGTGGCCGACCAGTGGCGCCCGGCGTCGTCGGACGAGGCCTACCACATCGTCAAGCAGCGGCTGTTCAAACAGCCCGACGCCGCCGCGCTCGCCTCGATCGGAGCGACCGCCAGGGCGTACGTGGAGCTGTACCGCAAGTACACCGACGACTTCCCGCGTGAGGCGCGCGACACGGCGTACGAGTACCGCATCAAACGGACCTACCCGATCCACCCGGAGACGTTCGACACCCTCTACGAGGAGTGGTCCTCGCTGGAGCGCTTCCAGCGCACCCGCGGTGTGCTGCGGCTGATGAGCACGGTGATCCACGCGCTCTGGACGGGCGAGGACGCGTCACCGTTGATCATGCCGGGTTCGATCCCGCTCGCCACCGCGAACGTGAACGCCGAGCTGACGCAGTACCTCCAGGACTCCTGGAAGACGATCATCGATGCCGATGTCGACGGCCCGAACTCCGAGCCGGCGCGCATCGACAAGGAGAAGCCGCTGTTCGGCCAGCGGGCGCTGACCAGGCGGCTCGCCCGCACGGTGTTCTTCGGCGCCGCCCCGACCGTCGCACCCGGCTCGGTCCACAAGGGCATCAACACCCAGCGGGTCTTCCTCGGCACCGCGATCCCCGGCGACGTCCCGGGCAACTTCCACGCCGCGCTGACCCAGCTCGGCGACCGGGCGACGTACTTCTACTCCGGGTCCGGCAAGTACTGGTACGACCTCCAGCCCAACATCACCCGCACCGCCAAGGACCAGGCCGAACGCCTCCACAAGGAAGACGTGTGGAAGGAGGTCGTCACACGGCTGCTCGGCCAGGGCCGCCTGAAGGGTGACTTCGCCGGCGTCCACGTCTGCCCGGAGACCAACGCCGACATCCCCGACACCAGCGAGGCGCGCCTCGTCATCCTGCACCCGAAGTTCGCCCACAAGCGGGGCGCCGAGTCGGCCGCCAAGGACTTCGCCCAGAAGGCGACCGAGCAGCGCGGCAGCTCCAACCGGACCAACCGCAACATGCTCGTCTACCTCGCCCCCGACGAGGCCCGGCTGGAGGAGCTCGACACCGCCACCCGCGACCACCTCGGCTGGAAGCACGTCCTCGACAACGAGGCCGGCCTCGACCTGACCCAGAACCAGAAGAAGCAGGCTACCCAGCGCCAGGCCCAGGCCGACCAGACCGTCACGGCCAGGCTCCTGCAGACCTTCACCTGGGCGCTCGTCCCGGCCCAGCCGGACCCGAGCGCGCCGTTCCTCATCCGCGAGACCAAGGTCGAAGGACAGTCCCACTCGCTCGCCGAGCGGGTCTCCCGCCGCCTCGGCAACGACGGCGACCTCTCGACACGGCAGGCCGCGTCGACGATCCGCCTGGCGATCGGCAAGGTCCCGCAGATCTGGAAGGACGGCCACGTCTCGCTCGGCGCCCTGTGGGGGCTCTACAGCCAGTACCCCTACATGCCTCGCCTGCGCGACAGGACGGTCCTCAACGAGGGCATCATCGACCTGCCGATGATCTGGCAGACCGATGCCTTCGCACTCGCCGCCGGTTACGACGACTCGGCCGGCCGCTACGACGGGCTCTGGACACCCGAGGACACCGGCGCCGCACCGGTGGCCACCGACTCGCTGTTACTGGTGCGTCCCGACGTTGCCGTCAAGCAGCGCGCCGCCGAAGTCCAGGCGACGCCGGGCCTGGCGGAAACCCCGGGCGAGGACGACGCGAAGAAGCCCTTCAAGCCGGACCCCGACCACCCCGGCGTCTACCGCAAGGCCAGGACGCGGTTCTACGGCGTGAAGACCCTGAACCCCGACAAGATCGCCCTTGACTTCAGGAACGTCGCCGACGAGATCATCGCCAACCTCCGCCAGGACGGCACCGAGCTCGTCGTGAAGATCGAGATTGAGGCCACGAAGAGCACCGGCTTCGAGGAAGGCCAGGTTCGCACCGTCTCCGAGAACGCCCGGACCCTGAAGTTCGACCAGTCGGGCTTCGAGGAGAACTGAACGGCCTACCGGCACGACCACCGGACAAGAACGCACACCGCCCCTCTGCGCACACTGCTTCGCCACGCCA
>NZ_CAKKTL010000155.1:1528-2593 GCF_920664355.1 Protofrankia sp. CiP1_Cm_nod2 | reverse complement strand
GGCACCAGGAGGCCCGACGGGCCTCGAAGATCGCCCAGTACGCGCCTACGAGCGACGCTATGAACTTGAGGTTATACTGAGCCGGTGCTGATCGACTGGTCCCGCGAGTTCGACCAGTGGCTCAGCGGGATTGAGGAGCAGGGCGGCCCGGCGCTGCGCTGGGCTACAGCCAGGCGCGCCGGCACGAGCTGTGACGGGTCAGCCATCCCTTCGACAAGCAGGCCGCCGTACGGATCGTCTGCTGGTTCCCGGATGAAGCGACTGTGGTGATCGCGCTTGTCGGCTTCGACAAGGCCAGACACGGCGACGTCTGGTACTCCAGCGCGGCCGTCCGCGGCGAGGCACTTGTGGATCAGTGGCTTCGCGAGCACGGACAGGAGGAGACATGACCACCAGCCGCGGCACCGAGACGTTCGTCTCCGGTGACGAACGGGTCCGGCGCCTGCGCGAGCGGACCGATCTCGCCGACCAGGTCGAGTCCGCCCGTGCGGAGATGCGCGACGCGGACCGCGCCTACGCCATGGGACTGGCCGCGATCCGGCGGGCGGCGGATCTCACCCAGACCGAACTCGCCCGGCAGCTCGGCGTCAGCCAGGCGGCCGTGGCGAAGACAGAACAGCGGCACGACCTGTTGTTGTCGACCCTGCGGGCCTACCTGGAAGCCATCGGTGGCCACGTGCGGATCGTGGTCACCTTCCAAGGCGGAGGCGAGGTCGAGCTCGACCTCAGCCAGCTGGGATCAACACCCCCCAGCGCACAGCCGAGGACAGCCTGACAGCGGGCGCTGGCGACGGCTAGCTCGTCCGGTCCTCCCAGCTCAGGCCGGTGACCCGGCTGAACTCCGAGGTGTTCGCCGTGACGGCTGTCAGCCCGCGCCGCAGCGCCTGCCCGGCGATCAGCAGATCGTAGGCGCCGATCGGCGTCCCGGCCTTCTCCAGGGCGGCGCGCACCTGGCCGGCAGTACGGGCATCCTCGTCATCGACGTCAAGCAGGTCCAGATCACCGGAGAGCAGCATCCGCAGACGCTCGGTGTTCTCCGACACCTGAGCGCTCTTCGCCACGCCA
>NZ_CAKKTL010000155.1:0-1236 GCF_920664355.1 Protofrankia sp. CiP1_Cm_nod2 | reverse complement strand
TACCACAGCTCGAACAAGACGACCGACGAGAGCGCGAGATAATCCCCGGACGCTCCGGCCTCCCGGTACCGTTCCCGCACGCCGACGGGCTTGTTCCGCAGCAGCGCGACCACGGCGTTGGTGTCCAGAAGGTAGTTCACCCGAAGAAGTCCTCCCCGGCGGGCGTCGGCGGCTGGTTCCTGCCGTCATCGAACAACGGCACATCCACGAAGCGGTCCAGCTCGGCGAACCAGGCATCGACGTCGGACGCGATCGGCTCCAGCAGCACGCCGTCTCCCACATGCCGGACACGCACCCGGTCGCCGGGCAGCCGGAACTCCTTCGGGAGCCGCACCGCCTGGCTCCGGCCGTGTGTGAAGAGCCTCGCGATCGCCGTGTCCGCCATAACGCCTCCCGCAGATGGTAGCTATCAATAGTAGCTACCAAGGGCCCACTGCCGACTCGGTCAGATAGCGGTAGTGCGGGCACGCTGTGACATGAGGCAGTGGTGCTGGCGGCGGTGAACGTCAAGCTCCGCAATGACGGGACCTGCGTCACCTGTCGTTCCCGCGATGGTCGGTGGACCTGACGTACCAGGACACGAACCCTTCGATCATGGTGGCGGGCCCTGAGGTCGCCATCCGTCCGGTCGCCACGCAGACCCCGACCAGGGGCGATGCCCAGTGATCAGCGTGACGGAAAGATCATCTCGCTGGCCAGGAAGGCGGCCTCGTCGACGTCCCGGACGAACGTCGCCGCCGCGACCGCGGCTTCGAACATGTCGACGAGGCAGAGCTCGTCACGCCGCATAGAGGACCCGGGCCTCCGCGAGCACCCGGTCGCGGATGACCCACTTCAGCCGGGCCTTGGGTACCAGGTCGACGCGGCGTCCGATGATCTTTTCGAGATCATCTCGGAGATCGACGATCTCGAAACCGAGCTTTGAGCCGGGCTCCAGCACATACATCGGGTCGACATCCGCATCGTCGGTGTCGTCACCGCGAGCCACCGAGCCGAAGACGGACAGCTCGGCGACGCCGTAACGCCGGCACACCTCAGCGATCCGGCTGTCACGAAGATCGACGGCCACATCCCTATTATCGCCAGAGACGGTCACGACCACGCGGCGCAGGGTCCGCCCCACGTGACACTGGTGTCACCTCGTCCGAGTCCGAGTCCGAGTCCGGGTCCTGACAAGGGACTGCTCGCCCTTACCCCCTGGGGCTTCGGCAGTCCCGGCGAATCACCTCTGCGAGC
>NZ_CAKKTL010000154.1:0-12106 GCF_920664355.1 Protofrankia sp. CiP1_Cm_nod2 | reverse complement strand
AGCGCACGGAACGAGGCGGCATCGACACAGCCGGCGTCGCGGTCGCGGCCGGCATCGGCGTCATCGCGGCCAGCGTCGCGGCAGCCGTCGTCGTCGCCGTCGGACGGTGAGTCGCCGTCCGACGGTAAGCCGGACGGCCCGGCCGCCGCGGACACCCGGCCGCACCTGCGGGTGGTGGTGGTGGCGTTCCACTCCGGGCAGGTGCTCGGCCCCTTCCTGGACTCCCTGGCCAAGGCCACGTCGCTGCCCTACGAGGTCGTCGTGGTGGACAACTCCCCGGCGCTGGACGCGGGCACGGCCGCCGCCGCCGGACGCGACGAGGTCCGCCTGCTGCGCACCGGGCGCAACCTCGGCTACGGGACGGCGGTCAACCGCGGCGCGGCCGGCAGCGCCGCGCCGTGGCTGGTGGTGGCCAACCCCGACATCACGTTCACGCCGGGGTCGCTCGACGAGCTGCTGGCGGCGTCCGGACGCTGGCCGGGCGCCGGCGCCTTCGGCCCGGCGATCACCAATCCGGGTGGCGTGCTCTACCCGTCGGCCCGTGAGCTGCCGTCCCTGCGGCGGGGGATCGGTCACGCCCTGTTCGGCTGGTGCTGGCCGACGAACCCGTGGACGACGGCCTACCGCCGCGAGCGCGGCGTGCTGGTCGAGACGACCGCCGGCTGGCTGTCCGGGGCGTGCCAGGTGCTGCGGCGCCAGGCGTTCGAGACGGTCGACGGGTTCGACGAGACGTACTTCATGTTCATGGAGGACGTCGACCTCGGCCGCCGGCTCGGCCTGCTCGGCTGGCAGCGGGTCTACGTGCCGACCGCGGTCGTGGAGCATCTCGGCGGCCACTCGACGAGGCGGTCCTCCCGCCGCATGGTCGTCGCCCACCACCGCAGCATGTTCCGCTACCTGTCCCGGCAGTACCCGGACGCGCGCCACCTGCCGCTGCGAATCCTGCTCGGGCTGGGGCTCGCCCTGCGCCTGTTGGCGGCCGTGGCGTTCGCCGACAACAGCGCCGGCGCCCGCGCGACCCGCTCCGCCGACGCCCTCCCGCCTCGCGGCACCGACCCGCCTCGCGGCACCGACCCGTCCCGAAGCACCGAACCCGCCCAGAACGAGGCACCGGCCCGTGACACAGAGCCCGCCCGTGACGCGGACGCGGTCCGGACCGCTGACCCTGCCCACGCGCGGTCCTGGTCCGAACCCGCGCCCGAACCAGGGCCGGTCACCGCGTCGCGGTGAGTTCTAGGAGAAGTCCAGCAGGTCGGACAGGGGGAACGAGATCGGGAACGGGTCCTCGAGCTTGACGGTGCCGTCTCCGCTGAACGCCAGGGGGGCTCCGTAACGCCCCTGGTCGGTGGCGACGCGGAGCACCTGGAGGCGGGGTTCGGGGTCGAAGTCGACGATCCAGTAGTGGGGGATACCGGCGAGCGCGTACTCGGTGACCTTGCGTCCCCGGTCCTCGCGTTCGCTGCCGGAGCCGCGGGAGACGACTTCGACCGCCAGGAGCACGTCCGCCCCGTGGTAGAGCGAGCGGCCGAGCCTGCGGGCGCTGCTGGCGGCGGTCGCGTCGATCACGGCAACGTCGGGCTTGCGCGCGCCCGCGGGCGTGGCGATGTCCATGGGTGCCTGGACGTAGACCCGAGCCTTCGCGTCCTCGGCGGCGCGTTCCAGGATCCGGCTCAGCCGCCTGGCGAGAAAGTCGTGACGTGTACTGGGCGCCAACTCGATCAACCAGCCATCGACGAGCTCGAAGGACCGGCCAGCATCGGGCAGCCCGTGCAGATCCTCGACGGTGTAGGGCCCGTAGCCGTAGTCGTAGTCGACACTCACTGGCTCCTGTCCTCTCCTAAGGCGGCAGCCATCGCAACCATGAGGTTAGTCCTTCAGCCCGCGTGAACTCTCGCCGACTACGATCATGACATGTGGTGGTCGGGGGGCTCAGCGGCCTGGGATGAGCTCGTTCAGGCGGCTGGCCACGACGGAGATCATGGCGCTGGTGAGGCGGGGAGCCGCTGTCGCCTCCTCGACGATGGCGCGTACCCGGTCCGCCCGGGCACCGGTGGTGAGCCGTTCGACGGCCGCGTCCAGGTCGGGCTCGGACGCCGCCATGGCGGCCTCGGTCAGCGCCGAGCGGGCCCGGGCGACGTCCGCCCGCAGCGCCGCGGCGGCCATGTGCTCCCAGCGTGACTGACCGGGCGGCTGCGCGCCGCGGCCGATCAGGTGCGCCAGGCCGAGGCGGCCGAGCCCCAGCCTCGTCCCGATGGCGGTGTGGATGTGCAGCACGTCACTCGGCTCAAGGTCGTTACGCAGCGCGACGTCGACGATGTCCAGCGCCGGGCTCATCGCGTCGAGCCAGGCGACGCGTTCGGCCAGCCGGGCGGGCAGGCCGCGTTCGTAGAGCTGTTCGGCGAACCGCAGGACGGCGGTCAGCTCCTGGTCGGAGCCGACGGTGGCGAGCACGGTGGGCAGTGCCGCGGCGACCTCGGCCATCCCCTCGGCGTAGCGGGTGGTCTCGGCGGTGATGTCCAGCGGTGACCGGCGGGAGCGCAGCAGCCACAGCGCGGCCTCCTCCTGGACGAAATGGCAGTGCAACAGGGCCTCGGCGGCCGGGTCGGTGGAACCCACGGCCGGGCGCGGACGGCCGTCCTCACCGGCGCCCCCGCCCATGCCCCCGCCCATGCCCCCGCCCGTGCCGGCGTCCGTGCCGGCGTCCGTGCCGGCGTCTTCGGCGCCGGGAGCGCCGGTGCTTCCCCCGGCGCTGCCGGCGGAGCCGCCCCCGGGGCCCTCGCCGAGGCAGTGTCTGTCGAGGGCGTCCCAGATGTCGGTCAGGCCGAGCAGGCTGCCGGTGACGACGAACGCGCGGGCGCACTGGACCGTGTCCGCACCGGTCAGCTCCCGCAGGCGGTGCAGGAACCCGGCCCCGACCCGGTCGATGATCGAGTTGGCGAGCCGGGACGCGACGATCTCCCGGCGCAGCGGGTGACGGCCGAAGTGCTCGCGCAGCACCGGCCGCAGGGACGCCGGCAGGTAGGCGTCCAGGACGGGCTCGAGCGCCGGGTCGTCGGGCAGCGGCGAGTCCAGCAGCGCGCGGGTCACCGTCCGTTTCGCGTAAGCGTGCAGGATCGCGATCTCCGGCCGGGTGTAGGTGCGGCCCGCGGCGACCCGGGTGGTCAGCTCCTCGGCGTCCGGCAGGGTCTCGACGCCCAGGTCGAGCTCGCCGGTGTCGACCAGGTGCTCGACGAACCTCGTCAGCCCGTCCGCCGCGGTCACGACGTGGCGTTCCGCCGCGCTCAGCGCCAGGGCCTGGCGGGCGCAGTCGACCAGGACCGCCCGCACGACGCCGCCGGTGGCGGCGGCCAGCAGCTTCTCGCGTTCGGCCCGGTCGATCGCGCCCGTCCCGATCGCCAGCTCAAGGCCGATCTTGATGTTGACCTCGCGGTCGGAGCAGTCGACGCCGCCGGAGTTGTCCACGAAGTCGGTGTTGCAGCGCCCGCCGCGCAGGGCGAACTCGATCCGGGCGGCGTCGGTGAGGCCGAGGTTGCCGCCCTCGGCCACGACCCGGCAGCGCAGCTGCCGGGCGTCGACCCGCATCCCGTCGCGGGCCTTGTCCCCGACCGAGGCGTGCTCCTGCCCGCTGGCCTTCACCCAGGTGCCCACGCCGCCGTTCCACAGCAGGTCGACCGGCGCGCGCAGGATCGCCCGGACCAGGGCGTCGGCGGGCAGCGTGTCGTCGCCGACACCGAGCAGCTCCCGGACCGGCTCGGTCAGCTCGATCCGCTTGGACGACAGCGGGAAGACGCCCCCGCCGGCCGACAGGGCGCCGCGGTCGTAGTCGTCCCAGCCGCTCGACGGGAGCGACGCCAGCCGCCGGCGTTCGGTGAACGACCGGGCCGGGTCGGGGTCGGGGTCGAGGAAGATGTGCCGGTGGTCGAAGGCGGCCACCAGCCGCAGATGACGGGAGAGCAGCATCCCGTTGCCGAAGACGTCCCCGGACATGTCACCGATGCCGACGACGGTCAGGGGCTCGCGGTCGGCGTCGACACCGAGCTCGGCGAAGTGCCGGCGCACCGACTCCCACACGCCGCGGGCGGTGATGCCCAGCGCCTTGTGGTCGTACCCGCTGCGGCCACCGGAGGCGAACGCGTCGCCGAGCCAGTAGCCGTTCGTCGCCGCCACCTGGTTGGCCAGGTCGGAGAAGCGGGCCGTGCCCTTGTCGGCGGCGACGACCAGGTAGCTGTCGGGCCCGTCGTGGCAGACCATCCCCGCCCGGCGGTGCGTCTCGCCGTCGGCCCGGTTGTCGACAAGGGCCAGCAGCGCCTCCATGAACCGCGTGTAGCAGGCCTCGGCCAGCCGGGCGAGCTCCCCGGGCTCCGCCGGTGGACGGCGCAGCACGAACCCGCCCTTGGCCCCGTCCGGCACGATGACGGCGTTCTTGACCCGCTGGGCCTTCAGCAGGCCGAGGATCTCGGTCCGCAGGTCCTCCTGACGGTCGGACCAGCGGATGCCGCCGCGGGCCAGCAGGGTGCCGCGCAGGTGCACCGCGTCGAACCGGGGGGAGCTGACGAAGATCTCGGCCTCCGGCCGCGGCCGGGGCAGCCACGGCAGCCCGGCCGGGGCGAGCTTGAAGGCCAGCGCGTCCCCGCCGCCGCCCACCTCGTCCCCGCGGCCCTCGTACCCCTGGCCGTAGCCGGCGTGGACCGTCCGCTCGGCACGCTCGGAGGGTGCTCGGCCGGCTCCCGCCGCCCGGTCGGGCAGCGGCCGCTGGATCTGGATCCGATCCGGCGCCGATCCGGGCGCCGAGCCGGGGGCTGCGTAGAACGTCGTCCGGACGACCGCGAGGACGACGTCGCGCAGCCGGCGCAGGACCGTGTCGTCGTTGATGCCCGTCACCCACCCGAGCGCGTCCTCCAGCGCGGCGTGCAGCCGTTCGGCGTTGTCCGGGTCCGCCCGCAACGGATCCATCCGGGCGTGGAAGAGCGCCACCAGGTCGTGCGCGTAGGACGGGTGGGCGGTCAGGACGCGGTGGGCGTAGCGCCCACCCAGCGACGTCCCGGCCAGGCGCAGGTAACGGAACAGCGCCCGCAGCAGCCGCACCTCACGGGCGGTGAGCCCGGCGGTGAGCACCAGCGAGTCCAGGCTGTCGCTGTCGACGTCCCCGAGCGCGAGACCGCCCAGGACGTCGCGCAGCCCGTCCATCTGCTTCAGCGCCGCCTCCGCCAGCTCCGGGGAGACGATCATGTGGTACTCGTCCAGGCTGGCCATGCCCCCGTCCGGGCCCGGACGGCTCGGCAGGCAGCGGTGGGTCCGCGCGCGCAGGCCCAGGTTGGCCAGCACCGGTATCACGTCGGCGATCGGCGGCTCGTGCGCCTGCCAGGCGAGCCACACCGCCAGCGTGGCGGTCCCGTCGTCGGTGCGGGCGGCGGCGAAGCCCGGCTCCCCGCCCTGGGCCAGCCCGGCCAGGGCGGTCTCGGCGCCCGACAGGGTGCCGTCGTGGAGGAGCCGGTAGCTGCGATCAGACGGGCGTACCACCCTTTCAGCATCGCCAGAAATGCCGGGCAGCGCACTCCGGCACACCGCGCGGCCGGCTGACCCGCTCCTTGCGCTCCGGTGTCCGCGACGCGACGTCACCGAAATACGCGAACATCGTGCACCAGGCGGTGCCGCCTCTGCGAAACTGACCCGCCATGGACGCTGTGATGCTGGTCGGTGGGCAGGGCAGCCGGCTGCGCCCGTTGACGATGTCGGCACCGAAACCGATGCTCCCGGTCGCCGGGGTGCCGGTGACCGCCCATATGCTCGCCCGCGCCCGGGACGCGGGGATCACCCGGGTCGTCCTCGCGACCTCGTACCGGGCCGAGGTGTTCGAGGAGTACTTCGGGGACGGCGCCGCCCACGGGCTGGAGCTGGAGTACGTCACCGAGGCCGAGCCGCTGGGGACCGGCGGCGGGATCCGCAACGTCGCGTCGAGGCTGCGCGGCGGCCCGGACGACCCGGTGGTCGTCTTCAACGGTGACATCCTCTCCGGGCTGGACATCGCCGCGCTGGTGCGGCGTCACCGCCAGGCCGGCGCGGCCGTCACCCTGCACCTGACCGAGGTCGACGACCCGCGGGCGTTCGGTGTCGTCCCCACCGACGCCGACGGCCGGGTCACCCAGTTCCTGGAGAAGACGCCCGACCCGCCGACCAACCGGATCAACGCGGGCTGTTATGTGTTCCGCCGGTCGGTGATCGACAGCATTCCGGTGGGACGCCCGGTCTCGGTCGAGCGGGAGACCTTCCCCGGGCTGCTGGACGCCGGCCTCCTGGTGGTCGGCTACATCGACAGCACCTACTGGCTGGACCTGGGCACGCCCGACGCGTTCATCCGGGGCTCCCGGGACCTGGTGACCGGGCGGATCGCCTCCTCGGCGCTGCCGGGGCCGGTGGGTGACTGGCTGGCGCTGCCGGGCGCCGCCGTCGCCGTCGACGCCAAGATCGGCGGGGGCACGGTGGTGGGTGCCGGCGCGACGGTGGGTGCCGGCGCCACCGTCGACGGCGCGGTGCTCTTCGACGGGGCGGTGATCGGCGAGGGTGCGACCGTGCGCACCTCGGTGGTGGGTGCCGGCGCGGTCGTCGGGAACAGGGTGTCGCTGGACGGGGTGGTCATCGGTGACCGCGCGCGGATCGGGGCCGGCAACGAGCTGCGGGCCGGCGCCCGCGTCTTCCCCGACGCGGTGCTGACCGCGGGCGCGATCCGCTTCAGCTCCGACCGTGTCTGACCGGCGTCTGACTGAGCGTGCCTGACCGGCCGCGCCCGACTGGCCGTGCCTGACCGGCCGTGCCCGACCGGCCGGGGCGGGCCGGCCGGCGGCGTCCACCCGTGCCCTGCCCGTCCGTGCCCTGCCCGCGGCGCCCCGAATCCCGCCCTGAGGGGGCCGCCCAGCGTGCCCCGGATGCCTGCCCGGGGACCCCGCTTCAGGGTGCCCCGGGCCCTGTCCGGAGCGCTCAGCGCGGCACCGCGGGACCGGGCGCGGCGGACGTCCCCGGAGCGGGGGCCGCCCCGCCCGGTGCGGGAGCCGCGCCCGCGGTCAGTGCGGCCACCGTGCCCGCGATCGTCGGGCTGAGGTTGAGGGTGCCGCCGGCGGCACCCGACTCGGCCGCGGTGGGGGAGTCCCAGGTCGCGCCGGCGGCATTCGGGTTGGCGTGGGTGGACACGAACTCCTTGATGGCGGCCTCGGAGACGGTCGCGCATCGCTGGGTGCGGTCCCAGGCGGTGAGGACGAAGTGCTTGTCCCCGGGGAAGTCGCCGCGCTCCCAGGGCACCGCGATGAACCGGTTCCCGGCGTTCTCGGCAGCGGCACGCAGCGCCGTGACCTGGTCGTCGGCGAGCTTCGGGTCGTACCAGCCGATGACGAAGCCGTGTTCGAGATTGTGCACGGCGCGCTCGATCCGCAGTTGCGGGATGCGCTCGTAGAAGCGGTAGGCGTCCGGCAGCGGGTCGGCGTCATGGTTGCCGGACGACGGCGGGGCCGCGTCGTAGCTGACGGTCTCGTTCGCCGCGACATGGGTGTTGCCGCGCGGCGCGTCGTTGACGACTCCGGTGCACCCGGCCGCCGCCGCGGCCTTGCTCGCCGCCGCGACATAGCCGACCTTGTGGGTCTCGTTCTTCGACCTGTTGTCGAGCACGGCGTAGATGATGATGCCGGCCAGCACCGCGAGCAGGACGACACCGGCGGAACCGTAGATCAGCCAGGAACGGCGCCGCTCCTGGCGCCGTTGTTCGCGCCGGAGCGCCTCCAGCCGTGCGTTGCGTTCCGCGCTCTTCTTACCCACGGCGCACCATCCTACGAAGGTCCGAATATCACGCTGTACCCCGTCCTGGCCACGAGGTCCCGGTCACGGGAGCCAGGTCACGGGAGCCAGGTCACGGGAGCCAGGTCACGGGGTGCGGTCCCGGTCACCTGGCCCGCCCGTCCGCCCGTCTGTCCGCCCGGCGGCCCGGGCCGCGCGGCCCGGGTCATCTGGTGACGACGAACGGCGTGACGTCCCGCGGCGGGCGCGGCTCGGGCGGGCGTGCCGGGTGGCCGGCCCCCACCGCGCCCATCGGCTGCCAGTCCGCCGGCAGGCGCAGCACCTCGCGGACCACGTCCGGGCAGAACAGGGTGCTCGACACCCAGCACGACCCCAGGCCCTCCGCGGCCAGGCTGACCAGCATGTTCTGCACGCCGGCCCCCATCGCGACCAGGAACATCCGCTCCTCGGCGGCGGCCCGCCGGCGGTCGGGATAGCCGTGGGCGCCGTCGGTGACCAGGCAGGGCACGACCAGGACGGGCGCCCGGCGCAGGACGTCGCCCCGCCCCAGCCGGCGGGTGACCGCGGCCGGGCCGAAGCCGTCCGCGCGCAGGTCCGCCGCCCACGCCTCGGCCATCCGCGCCAGCAGCTCGTCGCGGGCATCGGTGACGACCACGAACCGCCACGGGGTCGTGTGGTGCGGGGCCGGGGCGGTCACGGCGGCGGCGAAGGCGCGCTGGAGCGCCCGCGGGTCCACGGGCGCGTCGCTGAACTCGCGGACCGTCCGCCGGGCGGTGACCGCCGAGCGCCGGGCCTCGGCGGTGCCGAGCCGGAACATGTCCTCCGCCGCCGGGCGGACCAGCGCCCGGGCCCCGCGACCGTCGTCGGTGAGCGCGCGGAAACCGCGCACGAGCGCCACCGGCGCCCCGGAAAGCTTCCGTTTGACCAGGTCAGCCGCGGCGGCCAGCTCGTCCGCCTCGGCGATCTCGGTCATGCCCAGCTCGTTGCCGTACGGGTCGACGTCGCCGATGTGGCTGCGCAGCGCGGCCAGCCCCGCGACACCGATCGCGTGGTCGGTCAGGCCGGCCCGCCACGGCCGGCCGGCGGTGTCGCTGACGACGACGCCCACGGACACGCCCAGGCGGGCCCGCAGGCCGTCGACCAGGGCCCGCGCGCTCGCGTCCGGGTCGAGCGGCAGCAGGGCGATCTCGTCCTTGCGGACGTTGGACGCGTCCACCCCGGCGCCCGCGAGTACGAAACCGTGCCGGGTCTCGACGATGCGGGTCGGCCCCCGGGCGGCGACCTCGCGGACGGTCTCGGCTTCGATGGCGGCCAGCCGCGTGGCCTCCCGGTCGCCGCCCGCGGGGACCAGCCGTCCCTCGGCCTTTGAAATGATCTTTGAGGTGACGACGAGGATGTCGCCATCGCGTAACGTGACATTCTGAGCGGCGAACGCGGTCGCGATGATCGCGGCGAGGTCGTCGCCGGCGCGTATCTCGCCGATTCCCGTGACGGCGGTGACGGACAGTGATTCAGACACCGGCAAGCTCCAGGGCCGCGCGGACGATCCCGATGGTCGCGTCGATGTCCGTCATCAGCAGCGGCCTGGCCTTCACCGTGACGCCGGGCACCTGCGCGCCGGTGTCGGCGGTGTCGACCAGCCAGCCGTCGAGAATCCCGCCGGTATCGGCGCCGGCCGTGCCACCGCCGGCCCCATGGCTGCCAGCCCCAGCACCGCCGGCCCCATGGCTGCCAGCCCCAGCACCACTGGCCCCACCGATCGCGTCGCTGCCGGCCGTGCCATCGATGGTCTCGCCGGTGCCGGCCTCGCCGCCACCCTCACCCGTGGCGGGGGTACGGCGGGCGCCGTAGTGGGCGCCGACCGCGGCCGCGGTGGTGGCCACGCCGATCGCGCGCAGGCAGGCGTCCGCCATGCCGCGCACCGGGGCCCCACCGATGATCGGGGACACTCCGATGACGGGCGCGGGTGTCGCGGCCAGCGCCGCCCGCAGCCCGGGCACGGCGAGGATCGACCCGATGGACACCACCGGGTTCGACGGTGGGAGCAGCACGACGTCGGCGTCCGCGAGCGCGTCGAGCACCCCCGGCGCCGGCCGCGCCCGCTCGGCCCCGAGCGAGATGATCTCCTGGGCCGGGGTGGCGGCGCGCATCCCCAGCCACCACTCCTGGAAGTGCACGGCCCGCCGCCCCTGGTCGGTATCGACGACCACGTGCGTCTCGACCCGGTCGTCACTCATCGGCAGCAGGCGCAGCCCCGGCTGCCACCGCCGGCACAGCGCCGCGGTCACGTCGGTGAGCGAGTAGCCGGCGTCGAGCATCCGCGTGCGGACGAGGTGGGTGGCGAGGTCGCGGTCACCGAGCCCGAACCAGGCCGGGCCGACGCCGTAGGCCGCCAGTTCCTCGGCCACGGTGAACGTCTCCGCCTCCCGGCCCCAGCCCCGTTCGGTGGAGATCCCCCCGCCGAGGGTGTACATGACCGTGTCGAGGTCGGGACAGATGCGCAGGCCGTGCAGGGTGATGTCGTCACCGGTGTTGCCGATCACCGTGATGTCGGCGTCGGGCAACGCGGCCCGCACACCGAGCAGGAAACGGGATCCCCCGATGCCGCCCGCGAGCGCTGTGATCCTCACCGCGCCCTCACGTCCCGCGCACTCACGCCCCGTGACTGTGTCACCGTTCGACCCTATCCGCATGCCGTCACCGGTGACGGCCGGGCCGGCCGCCGCGGGCACCGCGGGCCGCGTCCCAGGGCCGCCGGCTCCTCGCGGCTGCCAGGCCCGGACAGGTGCCCGGAGCGCGGGAACCGGACCGCGAGAACTCGCGGAGACCGGCAAAAACCTATGGCCGCGGGCTCGTCGGCCGGGACGGTGGGGTGGTGGGCGGTGGAGAGGTGCCGGCCTCGGCCGCGCGGTGGTGGGTGGTGAACGCGGCCAGCAGGTAGCGCACCAGGCTGCTGGTCGGCCGGGTAGGAGCGGGATCGGCCAGCCCGCCCTCGATGGTGGCCACGACCGTGTCCGCGGCGATGTCCTGTTCCGTTGCGTCGACATGGTCGGCGACCGTGGCCAGCGCCAGGTCGTGCAGCCAGGAGCGCAGCCGTTCGTGGTACTCCATCACCATCGGGGAGTGCGGCGCGCGTTCGGCCACACAGGGATGCAGGGAACGCCGGCGCTCGACCGAATCCAGGGCCGCGAACAGCTTCTGCGCCGGATCGCCGTCGAGCGCGTCGATGCGGTCGACCTCACCGTCGAGCAACCGGTTGAGGACGGCGGCGAAGGCGTGGTCCTTCGACCGGAAATACCAGTAGACGGAGCCCGGCTCGATGCCCGCGGCCCGGGCGATTTCAGCGACGGAGGTGGCGGCGAAGCCGCGGGCGAGGAACTGCTGTTCGGCAATGGCCAACAGCGCGTCTATTCGCTCCTCGCGTGGGACCTCCTGACGGTTACGCGGCACCTGATCAGCCTAACGACCGGCGCTGCCATCGGTGTGCGGAAGGTCCCCGCGGCGATGGCACGTGATGGATGTCAACGGTTGTCGCCCGTTATCGGTGTATCCACCCGTCAAGGTCGCCATTTGTCCGGTCCGCTCCGTCACGCCAAGTTGTGATCTTGAAAAGATGGCGGATCGTATTGGATGCGCCGTATCTCTTGATTCTGCTTAGAGAGCGTGGGGAGACTGGATGTGCCACCGACATGCGGTGCGGTAACAGAAAGGACGATTCATGTCCCAGCCGAAGCCGCTCGTGATGCGTCACAGCCTCGACGTCCTCACGGCGACGCTGGCCCGGGCGCTGGCCGACGCGCGCCATCCACAGGTCGAGGCCGCCACCCGTTCGCAGGTACGCCGTAACGCGGGCAGGTCCCCGGCGCCGCCGGACGACTTCGGGGCCCGGCGCTGTGACCGGCTCGTCGTCCGTACCCGGACATACAACATTCTTGGTGTCGCCGGCCGGCTGCGCGCCATCACCACCTGACTGACGCCACGCTGGCACCACCTGCTGACCCGGACACGTCCGGTAGAGGTACCCGGACGCGTCCGGATGCGATGGCCGCCGACGGCGCGAAGAACATGATCGTGCCACTGAGGGCCTCGCCCGGTATCTGATCGCTGGGATTCGGATGGGTAGATGACGAGATCGCGGGAGCCCGCGCAGGGCCCGTCCCGGAGTACGGACAGCGACGCCACACCGCCGGTGACGCGGAAGGCCGGACAGGAGGCCGGACAGGAGGCCGCGCGGCCGGTACGGCCGGCCGCCCGGCCGGGCCGCGGGCCGCGTGACCGAGCAGCCACCGGCGCCGGAGCCGGCCTGGCGCCCACGGGCTCGGCG
>NZ_CAKKTL010000153.1:6355-12659 GCF_920664355.1 Protofrankia sp. CiP1_Cm_nod2 | reverse complement strand
CGGCGGGGCACCGGCGGCCCCGGCGGGCCCGGCGGCTGGGGCGGGCCTGCCGCTGGCGGACACCGCGCGCCGCGCGACGGTCGACGCGGAGGCCACCGACCGCTACGCCCGCCCCGGCGGCAAGCAGAGCTGAGCCCGTCCACCGGCGGGCCCACGGAGGTGGCTCGGAGCGGCCGATTCCCCGGCACGTAAAATGGCGGAGAACGCGGTTGTGTACGCCGGGCTTGTGTACGTGGGTGGCTGGTAGTTCGGGCGCCGTCCCATGGGGAACAGCCCGGTACGCCAGCAGTGACCCGCTCCGTGACGCTGTGTCCTGTGTGCAGTTTGTCGTTCGTCTGTAACGTGCGCTGTTCCCGAGAGGTTCGGACGCTCCTATGACCCTCGCCCCGCTGTTGGACGCTCTTACCGTCACTCCGGGTGCGGATCCGGCCCTGGCGCGCGCGGTCGCCGCGGTCGGTGAGCCCCGGCTGGACCTGTCGGCCCCGGCCGCGCTGCGCCCGTTCGCCGCCGCCGCGCTCGCGGTCCGGGCCGGCCGGCCGGTGCTGGCCGTCACCGCCACCGGGCGGGAGGCCGACGATCTCGCCGCGGCGCTGTCGAGCCTGATCGATCCCGACACGGTCGCGGTGTTCCCGAGCTGGGAGACCCTGCCGCACGAACGGCTGTCCCCGCGGGCCGACACGGTGGGGCTGCGCCTCGCCGTGCTGCGGCGGCTGGCCCACCCCGGCAGCACCGGCCGGCCGCCGTTGTCGGTCGTGGTGGCGCCGATACGGGCCGTCCTGCAGCCTCAGGTCGCCGGTCTCGGGGATCTCGAGCCGGTGACGTTGGCCGTCGGCGACAGCGCCGACCTGGGGGAGGTCGTGGACCGGCTTGTCGGGGCCGCGTACCACCGGGTCGACCTGGTGGAACGGCGTGGCGAGATCGCGGTGCGCGGCGGCATCCTCGACGTCTTCCCACCGACCGAGGAGCATCCGCTGCGGGTGGAGTTCTTCGGCGACGAGGTCGAGGACATCCGGCCGTTCTCAGTGGCCGACCAGCGGGCGCTGTCCGGCCCGTCCGGCGGTCCGTCCGGCGGCCCGAGCGGCGGCCCGAGCGGCGGGGATGGCCGGGACGCCCGGCCGCGGCTGTTCGCGCCGCCGTGTCGCGAACTGCTGCTCACCCCACCGGTCCGGGCCCGTGCCCGGGAGCTGGCACAGGCGCATCCCGAACTGCTCGACATGCTCGACATGATCGCGGACGGCATTCCGGTGGACGGTATGGAGGCGCTCGCGCCGGTGCTCTGCGACGAGATGGTGCTGATGCTCGACGAGCTGCCCGCCGGCACGCATGTGCTGGTGTGCGACCCGGAACGGGTCCGGGCCCGGGCCACCGAACTGGTGCGCACGAGCCACGAGTTCCTGGAGGCGTCCTGGAGCACGGCCGCCGCCGGCGGCAGCGCCCCGATCGATCTCGGCGCGGCGGCCTACCGCTCGATCGCGCAGGTGCGCCAGCGGGCCACCGAGATCGGCCTGCCGTGGTGGTCGGTCGGCCCGTTCGGCGGCGGCGTCACCGCCGACGGCCTCTCGGGCGGCGACCGGCCCGGGAGCGGCGGCTCCGGGGGTGGCGCGGGCGGCGACGGCCGTCCCGGCGACCACCAGGTGTGGGGCGCCGCCAGCGGCGAGGATGCCTTCGACGACCACACGGTGATCTCCAGCCTGCGGCCGGCCACCGCCTACCATGGTGACACCGCGCGGGTGCTCGCGGACATCAAGGGCTGGCTCGCCGGCTCCTGGCGTGTCCTGCTGGTGACCGAGGGGCATGGCCCCGCCCAGCGGCTCGTCGAGCTGCTGCGGGACGCCGACCTGGGCGCCCGTCTCGCCGAGGACGCCGACCTCGCCCGTGGCGTGGCCACGGTCACCTGCGGCCAGCTCGGCAGCGGCTTCACCAGCGACCTGCTCGGCATCGCCGTCCTGACCGAGGCGGACCTCGCCGGCCAGCGCGGTGTCACCACCCGTGACATGCGCCGGATGCCGCACCGGCGCCGCAAGGGCATCGACCCGCTCGCGCTGCGCGCCGGCGACCTGGTCGTCCACGACGCCCACGGGGTCGGCCGGTACATCGAGATGGTGACCCGGACGGTCGCCGGCGCCACCCGCGAGTACCTCGTCCTCGAGTACGCGAAGGGTGACCGTCTGTACGTCCCGACCGACCAGCTCGAACAGGTCACCCGTTACGTCGGCGGCGAGGGCCCGAGCCTCGACCGGATCGGCGGCGCCGACTGGGCGAAGCGCAAGGGACGCGCCCGCAAGGCCGTCAAGGAGATCGCCGGCGAGCTGATCCGCCTGTACAGCGCGCGGATGGCCGCGCCCGGGTACGCCTTCGGCCCGGACACCCCGTGGCAGCGGGAGCTGGAGGACGCTTTCCCGTTCCGGGAGACCCCCGACCAGCTCTCGGCCATCGAGGAGGTCAAGGCCGACATGCGCAGACCCGTCCCGATGGACAGGGTCATCTGCGGCGACGTCGGCTACGGCAAGACCGAGATCGCGGTCCGGGCGGCGTTCAAGGCGGTGCAGGACGGCAAGCAGGTCGCTGTTCTCGTCCCGACGACACTGCTCGTCCAACAGCATTTCCAGACGTTCTCCGAGCGGTATGCCGCGTTTCCCGTGAACGTACGGGCGATGTCGCGCTTCAATTCCGCGTCCGAGCAGAAGACGGTGCTCGACGGGATTTCCGACGGCACCGTCGACGTGGTGATAGGAACGCATCGGCTGCTGTCGTCCGCGTCCCGTTTCAAGGACCTCGGCCTGGTGATCGTCGACGAGGAGCAGCGCTTCGGCGTCGAACACAAGGAATATCTGAAGAAAATGCGGACCGCGGTGGACGTGCTCACCATGAGCGCCACCCCGATCCCGCGGACACTGGAAATGTCGATCACCGGTATCCGGGAGCTGTCGACGATCGACACCCCGCCGGAGGAGCGGCACCCGATCCTGACCTTCGTCGGGCCGAGCGACAACCGGCAGATCGCCGCCGCGATCCGCCGTGAGCTGCTGCGGGAGGGGCAGGTCTTCTTCATCCACAACCGGGTGGAGTCGATCGACGCGGCCGCGGCGAGGCTACGCGACCTCGTCCCCGAGGCCCGCGTCGCCACCGCGCACGGCCAGATGGGCGAGGACGCCCTCGAGCAGGTGATGGTCGCCTTCTGGGAGAAGAAGTTCGACGTCCTGGTATGTACCACCATCGTCGAGTCGGGGCTGGACATCTCCAACGCCAACACCCTCGTCGTGGAACGCGCCGACGTGTTCGGGCTGTCCCAGCTGCACCAGCTGCGGGGCCGGGTGGGCCGCGGCCGGGAACGCGCCTACGCATATTTCCTGTATCCGCCGGACAAGCCGCTCACCGAAACCGCGCACGACCGGCTCGCGACGATCGCCCAGCATTCCGACCTCGGTGCCGGAATGGCCGTGGCCATGAAGGACCTGGAGATCCGCGGGGCGGGCAACCTGCTCGGTGGGGAACAGTCCGGGCACATCGCCTCGGTCGGTTTCGACCTGTACGTGCGGATGGTCGGTGAGGCCGTCGCGGACTTCAAGGGCACCGCGGTCGAGGAGCCGCCCGAGGTCAAGGTCGAGCTCCCGGTGAACGCGAGCCTGCCGCACGACTACGTCCCCAGCGAGCGGCTGCGGCTGGACGCCTACCGCCGCCTGGCCGCCGCCGTCTCGGACGACGACATCGCCGAGGTCCGCGCCGAGCTCCTCGACCGCTACGGGACGCCGCCCGAGCCGGCCGAGAACCTGCTGGCGGTCGCCTCCCTGCGGGTGCTGGCCCGCCGGCACGGCGTCACCGAGATCACCGTGGCCGGCCGCCAGATCCGGTTCGCGCCGCTGGAGCTGCGCGAGAGCCAGACCATGCGCCTCCAGCGGCTGTACAAGGGGGCCGTGGTCAAGCCGGCGGTGCGCACGGTCCTGGTGCCGGTGCCGGCGGAGACCCCGCGTATCGGCGCCCGGCCGCTGCGTGACCGCGCCGTCCTCACCTGGGCCGCGGAGCTGCTGGCGGCGGTCGCCGGCGACTCGGTCGCGGCGGCGGCCACGGCCGCGTCCCGCTGATCCCATGCCCGCTGATCCCATGCCCGCTGATTTCGTGCCCCGCCGGTCCGCGGCCGGTTCCGGTGGATCTTCAACCGGGTGGGTGGCGAGGAGCGCGGACGCGGTGGGGGTTACGCCCACCGGTGGCCTGGCTGTGCGCGGCGGGCGGCGAGTCGGTACGGTCACAGCCGTGAAGCCCCGTTCTGCCGCTCGCCGCATCCTCGCCGGCGTGGCGTTGGTGGTCCTTACCGCCTCCGCGTGCACCACCCATGCCGGGTCCGCCGCCCAGATCGGCGATGACACGATCAGGACGTCGACCTTGCGTGACGTCGTCGACCGTGGCCTGGCCGTCAGCCGGTCGGCCGCCGCGGCCGATCCCGGCGCCGCCCAGAGCATCGCGCCGATCGAACGCACCGATCTGCAGCGGCGCGCGCTGACCACCCTCGTCCAGCTCGACCTGCTCGAGCGGGAGGCCCGCAGCCTCGGGATCACAGGGACCGACCAGGACCTCGACGCCTTCTACCAGGCGTACAGCGTGCTCGGGTTCGGCAGCGTCGCGGCCTTCGAGCAGCTGGCGGCGCTCGGCGGCATAGCCCGCCAGGACCTGCGCGTCTTCATCCGCTCCAACGCCCTGGAGTCGGCGATCGCGGACAAGCTGGCCCCGGTCACGGTCACGGACGCCACCAGGAAGCAGGCCCGCGACGAGTACGACAAGATCGTCGCGAAGTTCGGCGGACAGAAGAAGCAGATCTCGCTGAGCTTCGACCAGGCGCAGGGCTATCTCGTCCGGTCGCTGGCCGAGAGCCAGCGCAACCAGGCCGTGTACACGAAGCTGCGCGAGACCGCGGCCCGGGAATCGGTCTCGATCAACCCGAGGTTCGGCGCCTGGGACGCCGCCCAGCTCGCGGTGGTGGCCGCGGCCGTCTCGGTGGCGACAACCCCGGCGCCCGCGCCGTCGCTGGGCCCGGGACTCACGCTCACCCAGTGACCGTCCCCGTCCCGCCAGCAGTCCCGCCGGCCGCGCTGACCGATCCGGTCATGCTGGCCTGGCCGCCCGGGGTGACCGGAGCGGCCAGGTCGGCCGGGCCGGCCGAGGGGGCCTGGTGACCGCGAGCATCGTCGTCGTCGTGACCAGTCCCCGGGTCGCGCCCGGACTGCTCGACGTCGCGGCCTGGGACCTGCTGCGCGCCGCCGGCACGGTCTGCTGCGGGTCGGCCGACCATCCCCAGCGGGCTGCCCTCGCCGCGGCGGGCATCGCGGTCGAAGTGCTGGCGGACGCCGGCCAGCGGGCCGCCGTCACCGCCGAGGCGCTGCGCCGGCGCGCGCACGCCGACCCGTCCCGGCCCGTGGTGTGGCTCGCCGCGCCGGCTGCTGGGACCCTGCCAGCCGGCGAGACCCCGGGGGCTGATGGAGCGCTGTGGGCCGGTGGGGCCGAGCCAGGCGGGGAACACGGCCTGCTCGACGCGCTCGCCGCCGCGGCCGGCGCGGACCTCACCGTGACGGCCGTCCAGGGGTCGCGCGACCTGCCCGGCGCCAGGCTGCTGGACGCGGTCGCCGTGATGGACCGGCTGCGCTCTCCCGGCGGCTGCCCGTGGGACGCCGAGCAGACCCACACCTCGCTCGCCTCCTACCTGCTGGAGGAGGCCTACGAGGCGTACCAGGCGATCGAGGACGGCAACCACGCCGACCTGCGTGAGGAACTCGGCGACGTGCTCATGCAGGTGCTCTTCCACGCGAGGATCGCCGCCGAGGGCAACGGCTGGCCCGCCGGCCCGGACGACGCGGGGACACCCGGCACCGGGGCCGCCCCCGACGACCGGAACAGCGACGACCGGAGCGGCGACGACCGGAGCGGCGACGACCGGCAAGGTGACGACCGGAACAGCGCGGCCTGGGACAACACGCCCCTGAACGGGGCTGGCCGGGACGAGACGGCCCGGAACGGCGCCGTCCGGGGCGGGGAGGAGGCCCGGCGCGGCACGGCCGTCTGGGACATCGACGACGTGGCCGCGGGCCTGGCCGACAAGCTCGTCCGCCGGCATCCGCACGTCTTCGGATCGGTGCGGGTGGACGGCGCCGCCGCCGTCGAGACGAACTGGGACAAGATCAAGGACGTCGAGAAGGGCCGCCGGTCGGTGACCGAGGGCGTCCCCCTGTCCCAGCCCGCGCTCGCGCTGGCCGCGAAGCTCCAGAAGCGCGCGGCCAAGGTCGGCGTACCCGATGAGATCGTCCTCTCCGGAGCC
>NZ_CAKKTL010000153.1:0-5997 GCF_920664355.1 Protofrankia sp. CiP1_Cm_nod2 | reverse complement strand
GGAGCCGGAGCCGGAGCCGGAGCCGGAGCCGGAGCCGCGTCCCCGGCCGACGTCGTCGCGGCCCTGCTGGCCCGGGCCGACACCCCGGTACGGAGTGATGACGTGCCCTCCGTGGCGGCCGACGCGGCCCCGGGGACACCCGAGCGGATCATCGGCGACCTGCTGTTCGCGGCCGTGGCCCTGGCCCGGCAGGCCGGCGTCGACCCGGAGGCCGCGCTGCGGACGTCCGCCCGCCGCTTCCGGGACACCCTCGCCGCTACCGAGGACGCGATCCGCGCCGCCGGTCTGGACCCCCGGGACGCCGGCCCCGACTCCTGGCGTGCCCACTGGCCGGCAGCGCCGCGACAGGCCCCGGCCGCAAGCGGCACCCCGACCAGCTGACGCCCCACGGCCAGCCGGCCCGTCGAGGCACACCCCGGAAGGCTCCGGCCATGCGGCTGGAGACACGCCCCACCTTGACCCGGATGAACCCGGGGAGGCCGGCCCTCCCCGCCATGACTGGTCATCCGGGGAGGCCGGCCCTCCCCGCCATACTGGTGAAGCCGTGCCATGGCCTGTGGCGCGTGGTCTCGCTGTCGGGCGGCAGGTGCGGCGCGTAGCCTCGCTGCATGGCAGCAGACACCGCGCGGGAGGCGCTGGCGGGCGTCCGTCGTCTGTATGCGCGGCGGTCCGCGCCCATCCTTCTCGAGCTCGACCTCACCGTGGATCCGGTCGAAGGGGTACCTGGTGATCCGGTGAGCGCGGCTCTGGCGCGGCGCCGCCCGTCCCTGCGCACCATCGTGGACGGGCTGCGCCGGGCCGGGCAGGACGACCGGGCGGCCACGCTCATCGCCCGGATCGCCCCCTGCGGGACGCCGCTGGCGCGGGTGCAGGAGATCCGGGACGCGGTCATCGCCTTCCGGGACGCCGGCGGGACCGCCTTCGCCTACGCGGACGCGTTCGGCGAGTTCGGCGGCGGGACCGTCCCGTACTACCTGGCCTGCGCGTTCGACCAGATCTGGCTGGCGCCGCCGGGGGACCTGGGCCTGACCGGGGTGGCCCTGGAGACACCGTTCCTGCGCGACGCCCTGGACCGGCTCGGCATCGAGATCCAGGTCGGGCAGCGCCACGAGTACAAGAACGCCGCCAACACCTTCGTGGAACGCGATTTCACCGCCGCGCACCGGGAGGCCAGCGAGCGGATCGTCGTCTCCAGCCTGTCCATGATCGTGGACGGTGTCGCCGCCGCCCGTGGCCTGTCCCCGGCGCGGGTCCGCGAACTGATCGACAACGCGCCGCTGTCGGCCGAGCAGGCCCGCCGGGCCGGCCTGGTCGACCGGCTGGGCTACCGGGATGAGGTCTACGCCGCCGCCCGGGCCCACGCCCGCCGCACCGCGGGCGCCGCCACCCCTGCCGTTGCTACCGCCGGTGCCGCCGGCTCTGCCGCCGGTGCCGCCGGTGCCGCCGGCGAGGCCGGGGCCGGCGCGGACGCCGCGGCCAGGGGAACGCGCCGCGCGGACGCTCCGGCCGGAGGTGACGTCCTGGCCGGAGGTACGGCCACCACGGCCGAGGACGAGCGCGACGGCGTGATCATGATGTACCTCGCCCACTACCAGCGGACGGCCCAGCGCCGGGAGGCGTCCCGGTCACGGCTGCCCGTCCCGATGCCCCGTCTGGGCGGGCGGCCGGCGGAACCGGGCGGTAAGGCCTTCCGGCGCGGGCCCGAACGGCGCAAGGTGATCGCCCTCATCCACGGGACCGGGCCGGTGCTGCTCGGCCGCGGCGGGCGCGCGCCGCTGCGGGGCCCGGCCATGGCCTCGGACGCCCTCACCGCCGCCTTCCGGGCGGCGGGCCGCGACGAGGACGTCGCCGCGGCCGTGTTCCGGGTGGACAGCCCCGGCGGCTCGTACGTGGCCTCCGACCTGATCCGGCGGGAGGTCGAACGGTTCCAGGCCACCGGGCGTCCGGTGGTGGTCTCGATGGGGTCGGTGGCCGCCTCCGGCGGGTATTTCGTCGCGCTCGGGGCGGACGCGATCGTGGCGCATCCGGGCACCCTGACCGGGTCCATCGGGGTGCTGGGCGGCAAGCAGGTCGTCCGCGAGCTGCTGGACAGGATCGGCGTGCGTTTCGGCGCGGTCGCCGGGGGCGAGAACGCGCTGATGACCTCCCCACGGCGGGAGTTCAGCCCGGCCGAGCGCAAGAAGCTCGACGAGTTCCTGGACCGGGTCTACGAGGACTTCGTCACCAAGGTCGCCGCGGGCCGGAGGATGACGCCGGAGGCGGTGCACGAGGTTGCCCGGGGCCGGGTGTGGACGGGCGCCGACGCCCATGAGCGTGGCCTGGTGGACGTGCTCGGCGGACTGTTCCAGGCCTGTGAGCTGGCCTGGGAGAAGGCCGGCCTGCCCGCGTCGGTCACCCCGCGGCTGCGTGTCCTGCCGAAGCTGGCGCTGGCGGACAGGCTGCGCCCGCCGCGGTCGAGCGAGGACCCGGCGGCCGCTGGTGTGGGCGGGGCGCCCCTGGCCGGCCCGCTGTCGGCCGGCTGGCCCCTGACGGGCACGGCACTGCTGGAGGCGTCGCTGGAGGCGATGGCGCACCGGGTCGCCGGCGGGGCGTACGCCCCAGCCGGCGGCGATGTGTTCGCCGCCGGCTGGGGCCCGCTGGCCGCGGCCGCGGCCCGGGCCGGCCTGCCGGCCGGCGGCCCGCTGCTGATGCCGCCGCTGGGCCTCGTCATCTGACCGCCTGACCGGTTCCGGTTGAAAGGCCTGGCCGACCGGAGCCTGGCCGACCGAAAAAGGTCCGACCATTCGATTTCTCAAATCGGCCGGCATCAGTGCGACCGTCCATGATCATGAATTTTCCGGGTCGTCCGCAGCACCTCGCGGCGACAGGCTCGCCGTGACAGGCTCGCCGTGACAGGCTCGCCGTGACAGGCCCGCGGCATGCCCGTGGGCGGAGCCGTGGTGGCATGCCCGTGCTGGCGGAGCCGAGGCGACAGGCCCGCGGCGGGCGGGACCGTGCTGGCGAGCTCGCGGCGGACAGGCCCGTCGTGGCGGGTCCCGGTGCCCGGCGGGGCGGCCTGCTTTCGGCGGCGTCCGCGGAGCGGATCGCCTCTTGACCCCGGCCGGACCTCCTCGTCACGGCACTGGCCGCGGCCGTCCGGTCGCGCACCGGGCCAGTGGGTGGCCGTAGGTGACACGTGCCGAAGGCGCGTGCCGCGAGCGTGGTGGCGATAGTCTCGGCCGGGTCGTATTTCGGCGGCGCCGCCGATGCCCGCCCTGTCGCACAGTAGCGTTCTAGTCGGGCGTGTCCGTCCGGACGCGCGCCACACCGGAGGTCGAGGCCCGTGCCGTCCATCGAGGCTGTAGGAGCTCGCGAGATCCTTGACTCGCGGGGCAATCCCACCGTTGAGGTCGAGGTCGTCCTGGAGGACGGCACCCTCGGCCGCGCGGCCGTGCCCAGCGGCGCGAGCACTGGGGCGTTCGAGGCCGTCGAACTGCGTGACGGCGACGACCGTTACGGCGGCAAGGGCGTACGCAAAGCGGTGACTGCCGTGGCCGACCGGATCGGCCCCGAGATCATCGGTCTGGAGGCCACCGAGCAGCGGTTCCTCGACCAGGTCCTGCTGGACCTCGACGGGACGCCGGACAAGTCCGCGCTGGGCGCGAACGCGGTGCTCGGGGTCAGCCTGGCGGTCGCCAAAGCCGCGGCCAAGGCGTCCGACCTGCCGCTGTTCCGCTACCTGGGGGGCCCGGCCGCGCACCTGCTGCCGGTGCCGCTGCTGAACGTCGTCAACGGCGGCGCGCACGCCGACACCAACGTCGACATCCAGGAGTTCATGATCGCCCCGATCGGGGCGTCGACGTTCGTCGAGGCGCTGCGCTGGGGCGCGGAGACCTACCACGCGCTCAAGAGCGTGCTGAAGACCCAGGGGCTGGCCACCGCCGTCGGCGACGAGGGCGGGTTCGCCCCGAGCCTGCCGGCGAACCGTGCCGCGCTCGACCTGCTGGTGGAGGCCATCGGCAAGGCGGGCTTCCGGCCGGGGGAGGACATCGCCCTGGCTCTCGACGTGGCCTCGACGGAGTTCTTCGACGACGGCGCCTACCGCTTCGAAGGCGCCCGCCGCAGCGCGCAGGAGCTCAGCGACTACTACGCCGAGCTGGTGTCGGCCTACCCGATCGTCTCGATCGAGGATCCGCTCGCGGAGGACGACTGGGACGGCTGGGTGCAGCTGACCGCCCGTCTCGGCGACTCGGTGCAGCTCGTTGGTGACGACCTGTTCGTCACCAACCCGCAGCGGCTCGCCCGCGGCATTGCCGAGAAGGCCGGCAACGCCCTGCTCGTCAAGGTCAACCAGATCGGCACGCTCACCGAGACCCTGGACGCGGTGTCGCTCGCGCACCGTAACGGCTACCGGTCCATGATCTCCCACCGGTCCGGTGAGACCGAGGACACCACGATCTCCGACCTCGCGGTCGCCCTCGACGCCGGGCAGATCAAGACCGGCGCGCCGGCCCGCAGCGAGCGGGTCGCCAAGTACAACCAGCTGCTGCGCATCGAGGACGAGCTCGACGAGGCCGCCCGATATGCCGGGGCGGGGGCCTTTCCCCGCTTTTCACCGACCGCCGGGTGACACCGGTGGCGCGCCGCACACCGTTCACCACCCGGATGACCCTGCTGCTGGTGGTGATCTGCGTGCTCGTGCTGACGCTGGCCTATCCGCTGCGGCTCTACCTGCGGCAGCGCAGCCAGATCGACGAGCTCGCGGCGCACAACGCCGAACAACGCGAACGGGTGGAGGCGCTGAAGACCAAGGTGGCCGGCTACGACGATCCGGCGTGGGCCCAGGACGAGGCCCGGGTCAGGCTGCACTACACCCGGCCCGGGGAGAAGGCCTATCTGGTGCCGGCGACGTCGGTCACCCCGACCCCGGCTCCGAGCCCGGCTCCGAGCCCGGCCCCGGCTCCCTCGGCCACCGCGCGATGACCGCTCGTCGGGGCGCCGGCGCACCCGTCGCGGCCGTCGCGGGCTCGGCAGGCACCATCACCGGCTCGGCAGACACCGTTGACGTGCCGCCTGACACGGCCACCGGTGCTGGCACAGCGACTGGTTCCAGCACGGCCGCTGATTCTGGCACGCCTGCCAGAGCCAACAGGACCACCGAGGCCGGTGGTGACACCGAGGCCAGTGCGGCCGCCGAGGTTGTCGAGGTCGTTGCGCGGCAGCTCGGCCGGCGGCCGCGGGCGATGCGCCGGGTCGCCCACCGATGTTCCTGCGGCCTGCCGGACGTCGTCGAGACCTGGCCGAGGCTGGCCGACGGGACGCCGTTCCCCACGCTGTACTACCTGACCTGTCCGCGGGCGGCGTCGGCGATCGGGCGGCTGGAGGCGTCCGGCCTGATGCGGGAGATGACCGAGCGGCTCGCCGCCAACCGCGACGGCGATCTTTCCCGCCGCTACCAGGCGGCGCACCGCGACTACCTGGCCCGCCGGGACGCCCTGGCCGAGCTGCCCGGCGCACCGGGCGCGGGCGGCATGCCGACCAGGGTGAAGTGCCTGCACGTGCTGGTCGCGCACAGCCTGGCCGCCGGACCGGGGGTGAACCCGTTCGGTGACGAGGCACTGGCCCTGCTGGCGGACTGGGGCGTCCGCGGGCCGTGCGTGGCCGCCGGCTCGTGCGTCACCGGCCCCGCCCAGCAGAGCGGTTCCGTCCAGGAGAGTGGTTCCGGCGGGCAGGGCGGTCCCGGCCGGGAGGAGAGCGGTTCCGTCCAGCAGGGCGGTTCCGGCCCGGAGAACGGATCCGGCCGGGCAGCTGGCGGCGGCCCGGATGCCGGCCGCGCACAAGATGGGGGATCGTCGTGACCCGGGTGGCGGCCGTCGACTGCGGCACCAACTCGATCCGGCTGCTCGTCGCCGAGACGGCGAGCGGCGCCGACGCCGGCCCCGCGCCGGGTGGTCGCCCGGGCCCCAGCGCGGATCATGCCGAGGGCACGGGCGGCACGGGCGGCACGGGCGGCACGGG